>NZ_JBWKEZ010000050.1:0-63911 GCF_056434525.1 Streptomyces sp. NPDC044002 | reverse complement strand
CCGACCGACCCGAACCGGAAAGCCGAAAGACTGCCGGGAAACCCCCAAAGAAACGGCACGGTCCATGGTTGGAGGAGCGGCCGTGTCAGTGATGAGGCGAGGGGCCGGGCGTCGGCCCGCCGGGCATCCGGGCCCGTCCAGTCCCGATTCCGGGCCAGGGGCGCGGCCACCCGCACGAGAGGCCGATCAGGGCGACCTCCAGACCCCCCAGGCGCGACAGATCGCTACGCGCTCCCCCATTTCCTGGCGTCCGGCGACCGTCCTGGGCTGATACCCGCACCAGAGGACGAAATGAGCAGCCCAGGGAGCCGACAAGCGCGACAGATCGCTACGCGCTCCTCATTCCTCAGCGTCCGCCGGCCGTCTGGGGCCGATAACCGCACCGGAGGGCGAACAGAGGGGCTCGGGGAGGGCGCGGGCTTGGCCGAGGTGGCCCGCGCCCTCTCGGGGTCAGGCCTTGAGGGCGCCTACGAGCTGGGCGCGCTCGCGGAGGTCGCGTACCGCGCGGATGGTGGCGTGGGGGCGGAGGCGGAGGTTCATCACCTCGAAGTGTTCGTCTCCCCGGGCCGAGGAGAGGGCCTCGTACTCGTCCAGGAAGCGCCCCCACGATTCGCACGCGGCCTCGACGTGGCCGATCGACAGCTGCCGCTGGGCGAGGACGCCGTAGGCGTGCAGGCGGCCCTGCCGCTCGTTGGCGGGCTGGAGCCGGATCGATTCGCGCAGGGTGCGGACCGAGCCGGGGACGTCCTTCGTCTCGTTCAGGACGTGCGCGACGTGGAACAGGTAGGCCGTCCGGTCGTAGCCGCCGATCGACTCCCGCCGGTCGTCGGCCCGGGCGAGTGCTTCCTCGGCCTCGCGGAGGCGGACGAAGGCCTGCCGCCTGTCTCCGACCATGGCCGCGCCGTGCGCCTGCTGGCCGCGCAGGAACGCGACCAGGCGCGGGCCGGCGGAGGGTGCCGCTTCCGCCGCCGAGTCGGCGAGTTCGAGGGCACGCCTGCCGTAGCCGAGGTTGGAGGCCTGGAGGGACATGCCGCGCAGGGTCCGGCAGTAGGTGACGTGCTCCTCCGCCTCCCCGGCGAGCTTCAGCGCGGACACGTAGTAGTCCTGGCCCAGCCGGTGCTGGCGTTCGTACATCGCCATCCAGCCCGTCAGGTACACCAGGTCGGACGCTGCGGCGAGCAGGCTGCGCCGGACGGGGGCCGCGGCCTCGGCCTTCAGCCAGGGGCCGACGGTGTTCACGAGGAACGCCGCCGCCATCGGCCGGGCGTGGCCGGCGCCGAGTTCGTCGAGGATGTCGGCGATCCGGTCCGTCATCGCCGCCACGGCGTCCACCTGCGCCTGTCCGACCTTCGTCGTCGCCTTCCCGGGCCTGACCCCGTCGGCCCGCGCGAGGGTCGGGAACAGGGGGATGCTGAGTGCTGCGGAGAAGACTCCGGCCGCGATCACGCGGCGTCGGGACGGATCCATGTCGGCCCTTCCGAGGTCTACGAGTTCCCGCACAGTGTCCGCCTCCGCCGCCCCGCCCGGGGGCGTGAGCCCCGCCTCGGCGTAGGTGACCGGCCGCGCCAGTTTCCGTTCGAACGCCTCGATGATCAGCGCCCTGACCTGCGGCCTCGGCTGGTGTCCCGCCACCCACTGGGACACGGCGGGCTGACCGTACTTGAGCAGGAGCCCGGCCTCCGCGCCGATGCGGTTCACGATCGAGGCGAACTGGCTTCTTGACCATCCGGCCTGCTCAAGGAGCGTCGTCAGGCCGGTGTTGGGTGTGCGTGAGCGTCGCGCCATGAGCAACTCCCCACAGGTGCATGGCTTGCATGCTTCTCCGACGCTCCAACGGTACTCGCGCGGGGGCACCGCGCGGTTACCTCGTCACACCAACCGGTGACCGCACGGGCCACCCCACCCCTGAGGCAAGGAGCGACCCATGAGCTACGAATACCTCCCCCACCGGCTTCTCCGTCAGCAGGTGCGTGACATCGCATCGGGCGCCGAGGGCGTACTGATGGCCGTCATCAACGAGAACGTCTCGGATTCGGTCCTCCACGAGCACTGGGTGGAGCTGGCCTACATCCGCGGTGCGTCCGGCCGCGAGTTCACCACCGCGATCAGCAACGTGGAAGCCACGTGATCAGACCAGGCGGCGCGCCAGGACCTGGCCCGGCCAGTCACCGGACAGGAAGGCCTCTGTCGGGGTGAAGCCGTTGCGCTCGTAGAAGGCGACCAGCTCGCCCCCGCCGCCCGCCCAGCAGTCCACCCGCAGGAGGCCCAGGCCGGCCCGGCGGGTCTCCTCGACGGCGTGCGCCAGCAGGACCGCGCCGATGCCCAGACCCACCCGCCGCCGGTCGGAGACGAGCAGCCGGACGTACAGCTCGTCCTCCTCGGCCGCCTTGATCGGCATCTGGGGACTGGGCCCGGAGTCCAGCACCATGGCCCCGACGGGAACACCGTCCAGCTCCGCGATCCAGGGCGTGTTCTCGGTCAGGTACCGCTCGACCCGCTCCACCCCGCCGGGCTTCTGCGAGTACGGGGTGGTGCCCCACTGCTCGGTGTTCCCGCGGGAGTTCATCCACGCGACGGCCCCGTCGAGCATGCCGAGCACGGCCGGCCCGTCCGCCAGGACGCCGGGCCGGATGCGTATGCCATGTGTCGTGTCGTTCACAGCTGCGAGCCTAGGCGCAAGCACGCCTCGTCTGTCACTGGCCGGGCTCCATGTCTGCGGCCGCCCGCCGCAGACGGCTGTACTCGGCCAGGAGTCGGGCCGATTCCTCGGGGTCTTCGGACTCCGCGGCTTCTGCTTCGAGGTCGTGCAGTCGTGTCTCCAGGCCCGCATCGCGTGCGATGGCGTACTCGGTCCACCACAGCCGCATGAACGCCGGCACCGGAGTGAGGTTGAAGGCATCCCCGATCGCACGCCGCCAATGGGACTCGAAGTCCGGCAGGAGGTGTGGAGCGTGTTCCTGGATGGCGAGACGCAAGGCCTGGGGGGTGCGTTCGGGCATCGGCGGGACCCGGCGGGGCCGTTCGCCGCCCGTACCGTCGAAGTGCAGGGGTTGTGCAGTCATGGCTCAGGGGCTCCCGATCTGTACGCGGCCGACGCGGCTTCAGCGAGCTGCTGGTACTGCTCGAACCATTCAGCGGGCACCAGGTACGCCAAGGTCTTCCCCTTACGCGTGATCGCCGCCGGCTCGCCCGCGATCCGGGTGCGGTCGAGGATCTCCCCCATCTGCTTGCGCAGGTCGATCGTCGTGTAGGTGCTCGGCTCCGTTGCCATAGTTCCACCTCCCTCAGCGCGCCCTCCACACCCACGGCTGCGGCACCAACCCGAAATGTCGGCCAGTCGCCAAAAACGGGCAGCGCGTAGCGATCTGGCGCGCCCGTCGGCTTCCCAGGCGCCTCTATTCGCCCTCTGGCGCGGGTATCAGCCCAAGACGGTCGTCTGACGCCGAGAAAAGAGAAGCGCGTAGCGATCTGGCGCGTCTGGGGGCTTCCCAAGACGCTCAGATCAACCTCTCGTGCGGGTAGCCGGGCCACGGCTCGGAATCTCGGCTCCTGAGGGCCCGGATGCCCGGCCGGCCGACGCCCGGCCCCTCGCCTCATCGCTGAGAGACCCGTCCCCTGCCCTTGGACCGTGCCGTTTCTTTGGGGGTTTCCCGGCAGTCTTTCGGCTTTCCGGGGCGGGTCGGCCTGTCAAGGGTCGCCGAAGGCGATCACGAAGTGACGCGACGAAGGAGCGCCCTTGACAGGCCGGCACGACACGGAAGGACGATGGGACTGACGGGAAAGCCCCAACCAGCCCTGATCCGGTCCAGCGGGATACCGCTCCCCCCTACCCCTCCACCCCCGCCACCTCCCGCACCCGGCGCCGGTGGCGGGCCACGCGCTCCCTGTTGCCGCACCGTTCGCTGGAGCACCACCGGCGGCGGCGGCCGCGGGAGGTGTCCAGGTAGAGGCGGGCGCAGCCGTCGCCCTCGCAGGACCGGATCAGGGCCAGGTCGCCGGGGTCGGTGAGGAGCTCCACCGCGTCCCGGGCCACCGTGGCCAGCATCCCGGCGCACTCCACCCCGCCGCAGAGTTCCCGGACGAGGTGGCCCTCCTGGTTCCGTACCGCGCACACGCCCGGGGGCGGTCCCGCGGCGGCCGCGTTCACCCGGGCCAGGGCTTCCTCCTCCGGGCCGGTGCCGGCGAGTTCGGCCCGTACGAGGGTGCCCACGTCGTGGCGCAGCGCGCGGAAGGCCTCCACCCAGTCGGGCCCGAGCCGGCCGAGCGGGGTGTGGTCGGGGACGAGGCCGGCACCGACGAGCCACAGCCGAAGCGCATCACCATCGCGGAGCCCCTCCCGGCATCCGGAACCGGCCCCTTCGAGGCCGTCCGTCGCCAGCAGGTCCAGGCAGACCCGCCCGGAGTCGAACCACATGCCCGTCCACATGCCCGTTCACCGCCTCGTCGCTGCCTCGGCGACGCCTCGTCGCCGTGGGACCGGACCGCCTCCCCAGAGTGCCGTCGGCGGCCGTGAAGCGGAAGCCCCCGCGCGGGGCGGGCGGGGCTGCTATGCCGAGGGTGCCTCGTCGTGCAGCACGCGCTGGAAGAGGCGGTGGTCGCGCCAGGCTCCGTTGATGTGGAGGTACCGGGGGGCGAGTCCGATCTCGGTGAAGCCGTTCTTGGCCAGGACCCGCATGGAGGCGTGGTTGTCGATCAGCGTCTGCGCCTCCACGCGGTGGAGCCCGAAGTCCTCGCGGGCGGCCCGGAGGACTTCCGCCAGCCCGGCGGTGGCCAGGCCCTTGCCGTGCAGGTCCCGGTCGATCCAGTAGCCGACGCCGCCGCTGCACAGGGGGCCGAGGGCGATGCTGCCGAGGTTCATCGCCCCCACGACCGCACCGGTCTCCCGGCCGTCCTCGACCTCGACGAACACGTACGGGACGAGCCGCCCCCCGTCGCGCTCCTCCAGCATCCCCTCGATGCGGGCCAGCTGCCCGGCCTCCGTGTAGAAGGCCTCGCTCCGCAAGGGCTCGTACGGCGCCATGGCGGCCCGGTTGCGCGTCAGTACGTCGGCCAGCCCGGCGGCGTCCTCGACCGCCAGGCCCCTCATCTTCACCCCGTTGATGATCATCGGAGCACGCTAGCGGACGTCCGCCCCCGCGCTCCAGCCCTCGCCCTCCCCCGCGTCCAGCGACAGCCGGTACCCCCGCTTGACCACCGTCTGGATCAGCCGCGGCGCCCCCAGGGCCGCCCGCAGCCGGGCCATCGCCGTCTCGACGGCGTGTTCGTCGGTGCCCGCTCCCGGCAGCGCCCGCAGCAGCTCGGCCCGGGACACCACCCAGCCGGGCCGCCGGGCGAGCGCGGCCAGCAGGGCCATCCCGGCGGGCGGGACCGGGCGCAGCCCGTCGTCGACGAGCACCGCGTGCCCCCGGATCTCCAGCCGGTGCCCGGCGACGGGCAGGACCCTCGCCCGGCCGGGGAGTTCGCGGCACAGCACCTGCACCAGCGGCCCGAGCCGGAACCGCTCCGGCTGGACGGTCGCCACCCCTTCGGCCTGGAGCGGGAGTGCGGTGACGGGCCCCACGCACGCCGCCGCGACGGGTCCGCGCAGCGCCTCCAGGACCGCTTCGCGCAGCCCCCGTTCGGTGGCGCGGGACAGCAGGGAGGCGGCGGCGGGCGCGGAGGTGAAGCTGACGGCGTCCACGGCCCCGACGGCGATCGCGTCGAGCAGCCGGTCCAGGGGGGCGAGGTCCTCGGGCGGCATCCACCGGTAGACCGGTACGGGCACCACCTCGGCCCCGCCGTCGCGGAGGGCCTCCACGAACCCGGGGAGGGGTTCGCCGTGCAGCTGGAGCGCGATGCGCCGCCCGGCGACGCCGTCGGCGAGGAGCCGGTCCAGTACCTCGGCCAGTGATTCCGACTGCGGGGACCAGGCTTCCACCAGTCCGGCGGCGCGTACGGCGCCCTTGACCTTGGGGCCGCGGGCGAGCAGTTCGGTGGTGCGCAGCCGTTCCAGCAGCTGTTCGCCGATGCCCCAGCCGTCGGCGGCTTCGATCCAGCCGCGGAATCCGATGGCGGTGGTGGCGACGACGGCGTCGGGCGGGTTGTCGACGAGTTCCTTGGTGGCGGCCATCAGCTCGCTGTCGTCGGCGAGCGGCACGATCCGCAGGGCGGGGGCGTGGATGACGGCGGCTCCGCGCCTGCGGAGCAGGGCGATCAGTTCGTCCGCCCGGCGGGCGGCGGTGACTCCGACGGTGAATCCGGCGAGGGGGCCGTGGGTAGCGTCGTCCATCGTGGTTGCCTGCCTTGCCCAGAAGGTTTGCGTCGGGGATGTTCCGAGCCTGCCAAGGCGTCGTGTCAGGCTCGGTTCCATCGCATTTCGGGCCAGTTAACCGGCCCGCACCCACCCCGGCCGTACCTCACGCCTGCCTCACGCCCACCTCACACCGAGGTGAGCTGCGGTTTCCTCTCCGCCTGTCCGTCGGTGGCGGGGGCCGGGGCGGCGACGGGCCGGCGAAGGTATACCGCCCAGGTGACCGCGCAGCACACCGCGTAGAAGCCGAGGAAGGTGGCGAAGGCGGCCGTTCCGGAGCCGGATTCGAGGAAGGCCGAGCGGAACACGAGGTTGATGCCGAGGCCGCCGAGCGCGCCGACGGCTCCGATGAGTCCCATGGAGGCGCCGGAGAGCCGCCTTCCGTGGGCGGCGGCCGCTTCGCCGTCGAGGCCGCGGGCGAGGGCCTTCGCGGCGAAGATGCCGGGGATCATCTTGTAGGTGGAGCCGTTGCCGAGGCCGCTGAGGGCGAAGAGCGCCACGAAGCCGACGAGGAACACGGGCAGGGATTCCCGTACGGAGGCCAGCAGGACGACTCCGGTCGCGGCGGCCATCGCCACGAAGGTGGCCAGGGTGATCCGGGCCCCGCCGAAGCGGTCGGCGAGTGCCCCGCCGACGGGCCGGACGAGGGAGCCGAGGAGCGGGCCGATGAAGGTGAGGGAGGCGGCCTGGAGCGGGGTGCGTCCGAACTGGGTCTGGAGGACGAGCCCGAAGGCGAAGCTGTAGCCGATGAAGGAGCCGAAGGTTCCGATGTACAGGAAGGCCATGATCCAGGTGTGGGCGTCCCTGGCGGCTTCGCGGACGGCGCCGCCGTCGTTGCGGACCGGCGCGAGGTTGTCCATGCGTACGAGGGCCAGTGCCGCGGCGAGCACGATCAGCGGGAGGTAGGCCCACAGCAGCAGCCGGGGGTGTCCGGCTCCGGCGGTGCCGATGACCAGCAGGGCGACGAGCTGGACGACGGGGACGCCGATGTTGCCGCCGCCGGCGTTGAGGCCGAGGGCCCAGCCCTTCTTGCGGAGCGGGAAGAAGGCGTTGATGTTGGTCATGGAGGAGGCGAAGTTGCCGCCGCCGACGCCGGTGAGCGCGGCCACGGCGAGGAAGGTGCCGTAGGAGGTGCCGGGTTCCATGACGACGAGGGCGGCGATCGTCGGCGCGAGGAGGAGCAGGGCGCTGACGACGGTCCAGTTGCGGCCGCCGAAGCGGGCGACGGCGAAGGTGTAGGGGATGCGGACGAGGGCGCCGACGAAGGTGGCGGTGGCGATGAGGAAGAACTTGCCCGCCGGGTCGATGCCGTACTGGGGGCCCATGAAGAGGACCATCACGGACCACAGGGTCCAGATCGAGAAGCCGATGTGCTCGGAGAGCACGGAGTAGAGGAGGTTGCGGCGGGCGATCCGCTCCCCGGTCTCCTTCCAGAAGGTCTCGTCCTCGGGGTCCCACCGCTCGATCCAGCGGCCTCCCCTGCGCGGTGCGGTCGTCGTTCCGGTCATCACACGCCTCCACCCTCCACAGCTGTCGTGCTCCGTGGTGAGGAGGCTAGGAACGGCGCGTTTCGGCCCCGGTCCCCGCCGGATGACCGGTGGGAAACCTTGCACTCACCCGCCGTCCGGGCCGGGTGTGAGCGCTGCGGGGAGCCAGCTGTCCGGGGGGACTTCCAGCCAGCCGCCGGCGTTCTGGAGTTCGGTCACCGCGCGGTGGAGGGCGTCGAGGCCGGGGTGGTCGAAGCCCTTGCGCCACACCATGGACAGCGGGGACAGCGGTGCGGGTTCCACGAGGGGGCGTTTGACGCTGCCGGGCATGTCGAGGAAGCCGACGGCCACCAGGACGGGGTTGCGGGTCTTGGCCATGACCCGGACGAACTCCTCCTTGCCCATGGCCACGGGGGCGGGCGGGGCGACGGCGATGCCGCGTCCGGCGAAGAGCTCACGGGCCAGGCCGGTCCACTCCAGGGTGCGGGGGTTCCCGGCTCCCGCGTACACGCTCTCCCCGGCGAGCGCGGCGAGCGGTACGCGGTCCAGGGCGGCCAGCGGGTGGTCCTCGGGGAGCAGGACGGCGAGGGGTTCGTGGCGTACGGGGCGGTGGTCGAGCCGGGCGCGCAGGGCGGGTGCCAGTCCGGCGGCGTACCCGAAGGAGACGTCGAGCCGTCCGGCGGCGATCTCGCCGGCGGCGTGGGTGAGGCCGCTCTCGAAGCGGGCCATCAGTTCGCAGCCGGGGGCGAGTTCGCGGGCGCGTTCCAGGACGCGGCGGCCGGTGCTGGGGCCGTCGGTGTTCATGTCGACGAGGAGGGCGCGGGGCGGTCCGGCGAAGGCGGCGGCGAGTTCCTCGTGGGCGCGGAGCACGTCGCGGGCGTGGGGCAGCAGGCGTTCGCCGTCGGGGGTGAGTTCGACGGCGCGGGTGGTGCGCAGGAACAGGGGTGTGCCGAGGGCCTGTTCGAGGCGGCGGACATCGCGGCTGAGCGCCTGCTGGGCGACGTAGAGGCGGGCGGCGGCGCGGGAGAAGTGCAGTTCCTCGGCGACCGCGAGGAAGCCGCGCAGCAGGCGGGGGTCGACGTCTCGGGCGGTCATCCCCGGAGATTAACAACGCGGGCGCGTGAATGGCCCCGGAACAGGTGTTGGACCGCGGGCGGGGGCGGGCCGCAGGCTCGGTGCATGCCGCAAGAATCCCCGCTGATGGCCGTGACCGGCAGCACCCTGGTCCTGGCCGCCCCGTCCCCCGCCGCTTCCCCGGCCCCGGCCCCGGCCGCTTCCCCGTCCCCGGCCCCGTCCCCGGCCCCCACCCGCGCGCGGGCCCGTACCCGCGGCCCGTACGCCCGCCTCTTCTCCCGCCCCGGCACGCGCGGGTTCACCGCCGGGAACCTGCTGGCCCGGCTGCCGATGGGCATGTTCGGAGTCAGCGCGGTGATGATGATCGCCGGGCAGCGCGGCTCGTACGCCCTGGCCGGCGCGGTCACCGCCACCGGGCTGGCCGCCACCGCCCTCGTCGCGCCCTGGACGGCCCGGCTGGTCGACCGCCACGGGCAGGCCCGGGTCGCCGTACCGGCCACCGTGATCGCCGTCCTCGGCTCGCTCTCCCTGGTCCTGTGCGTGCGTACGCAGGCCCCCGCATGGACCCTGTTCGCCTCGTACGCGGCCACCGCGACGACCCCCAACATCGGCGGCATGTCGCGGGCCCGCTGGACCCACCTGCTGCCCCGCTCCGAGCACCACACCGCGATGTCCTTCGAACAGGCCGCGGACGAGCTGTGCTTCATGCTCGGCCCGGTCCTCGCGGCCTTCCTGTGCACCGCCGCCTTCCCCGAGGCGGGCACCCTCGCCGGGGCGGCCCTGCTGCTGACGGGCATGCTGGTCTTCACCGCACACCGGGCCACCGAACCCCCGGCGACCGGGGCTCCGGCCGCCGCCCTCGGCCCGTCGCCGCTGCGCGCCCTGCTCCCGCTGCTGGGCCTGCTGGCGGCCACCGGTGCGGTGTTCGGCTCGATGGAGGTGGCCTCCATCGCCCACCTCGCCGCCCTGGGCCTCGGCGGCACCTCGGGCCCGGTGCTGGCGCTCCAGGCGGCGGGATCCTGCGCCGCCGGGCTGTTCTACGGCACCCGCCGCCCGCGGAGCCTGCGCACCTGCCTGCTGGCGCTGGCCGCGGCGATGGCCCTGCCCTGGGCGGCCGCCGCCACCGGCTCCCTCGCCCTGCTGGCGGGTGCCCTGCTGCTGGCCGGGATGGCCACGGCGCCGGTAATGGTGGGCGCGATGGCACTGGTGCAGCGGGCCACTCCCCCGGGCCGCCTGAACGAGGGGATGAGCCTGGCCGTCACCGCGATCATGACCGGCATCGCCGCCGGCTCCGCCACGGCGGGCCAGGCCGTCGACCGGCTGGGCTCCACCGCGGCCTACGCCCTCCCGGCCGCCGCCGCCCTGCTCGCACTGGCCCTCTCCGCCGCAACATCCCGATTTATCCGTATTGTTCCGGCGGGCGAGTGACGCGCCCGCGTGGTACGCACCACTCCTCCGCGCGATCCCGCATAACTGGGGGTGCTTTCCCCCAGCGGCCCTTCCCTTCGCGGAGGAACTCCCCTTGCCTGCTTCCCGTTCCGTCTCCTCGGCCCTCGTCGTCGCGGCCGTCACCGCGTCCTGCCTGGTGCCGGCCGTACCGGCGCTGGCCGACGCGTCCCAGATCCGGTTCTTCCAGCCGTACGTCCCCTCCATCGCCCCCGGCAAGACGGGCCGGGTCGTCATCGCGGCCGTGAACGGCCAGGACCCGGCACGCAGCAGCACCTTCCGGATCACCGCCCCGGAGCGGACCACCTTCCCGGAGGCCCGTTTCTACTGGAACGGCCAACGCGCGGCGGCCTCGTGCACCCGCTCGGCGGACGCACGCCTGCTGACCTGCGACGCGGGCACCCGCGCCGGCTTCGCCTTCCCGGCCGACACGCAGACGCGGCTGGCGGTGACGGTGAAGGTGGACCCGAAGGCCCCCCAGGGGACGACGCTGGACGGCGGCGAGTGGTCCAACGACACCGACGCCCCTGCCCTGTTCGCCGTGTCCACCCCGGTGACGGGCCCGAAGGGCGACGACGGCCGCCCGGGCCACGACGGCAAGCCCGGCCACCACGGCAAGCCGGGCCGCCCGGGCCCCCAGGGAGAGAAGGGCGAGAAGGGCGACCCCGGCAAGGACGGCGAGCCCGGCCCGCAGGGCCAGCCCGGCAAGAACGGCAAGAACGGCAAGGACGGCAGGGAGGGCCGCCAGGGCATCCAAGGCATCCCCGGCCCGAAGGGGGACCCCGGCAAGAACGGCGAGCCCGGCACCCGCGGCCCCGAGGGCAAGAAGGGCAGGGACGGCAAGGAAGGCCGCCAGGGCATCCAGGGAATCCAGGGCATCCAGGGCCCGAAGGGCGACCCCGGCCCCTCCGGAGGCGAGAAGGGCGACAAGGGCGACCCCGGCAGGGACGGCAAGCCCGGCAAGAACGGCAAGGACGGCAAGCGCGGCCCCCGGGGCCACGACGGCAAGACCGGAGCCACCGGCCCGCAGGGCCTCCAGGGCATCCGCGGCCCGGAGGGCCCCGCGGGCCCCAAGGGCGACCCCGGCAAGGACGGCAAGCCCGGCGGCACCTGCAAGAAGTGCGGTGACCACCACGGCAAGGACGACCACCACGGCAAGGGCGGAAAGGGCGACCACCACGGCAAGGGCAAGGGCAACGGCCCGAAGGCCCGCATCGTCACGTCCGGCCAGGGCCTCGGCATCCGCTCCGGCCCCGGCACGGGCTACAAGAAGACCGGCAAGATCCCGGCCAACACCGTCGTGGCGCTCCAGTGCAAGGTCAACGGCCAGACCGTGGGCGACAATTCGATCTGGTACAAGCTCGCCGACGGCCGCGGCTGGATCGCCGCCCGCTACGCCCTGAACCTCAACAAGGTCCCGTACTGCTGACGGACCCCCGGCATGACGAAGGCCCCGCAGCCGGCAGGCTGCGGGGCCTTCGCCCACTTGGTTGGCTGATGAAACCGCGTCCACCGAGAATGTCGAACTCGCGCAGGCCACCCGATCTTCCGATGGGCCGACCAACGGTTTCGGCGTCACGGCCCAGTACCGACAATTCGGTGGCGATCCGCTCGACTTCCGCGACCACGCCGGGCGGCAGACCGCCGGTCACATGGGCATGATCGTCCGTGTTGTAGTCCCAGGTCCAGTTACTCACGGCCGATCTCGGCCTCTGCTTTGTCGAGGATCTGCTGGATCTCCGCCAGCGCGGACACCGGATCGTCCGCCCCCTCCTGGATCAGCCGCTCCAGGGCGTGTAGGCGTGCCGCCGTGCGGGGATGGCGTTCGATCTCCACGAAAACGGACCAGGAGTGGATGAAGGCTCGCAACGGGGCCAGGGACTGAGCCTGCTGGGCATTCGTCGTGGCCTCGAAGAGGTGCTGGGTCAAGTCGGGCACGCGGCTGGGAGCGATCTTCGCGACGGCCTCGCGGAGGGCGGCAGGTGTGCGTTCCGGCATGGGGATCAGGGGACCGCTCCCGGCGGCGATCGGCGTACTCACGTGTCCTCCTTGGTCAGGTTCCACTCGGGAGTGGATCCCACGCTACCGCCGTGCCCGCCATCACGCGGAAGCTTCGGTCATGACGAAGGCCCCGCAGCCAGGAGGCTGCGGGGCCTTCGCCCACATGGGATGAGTGGAGATGGCGGGAATCGAACCCGCGTCCAACGGTGCAGAAGCAGGGCTTCTCCGAGCGCAGTCCGCTGCGATTTTCTCGGCCCCGGAGATCACACGGACAAGTCTCCGACGGGCTCAGTCACTGTTTGGTTTCCCTCCAACCCCCGTGACCGGGGCTAGAGGTTTAGATCCCTAGTTGACGCCAGGATCCGGACCGGGACCACTTCCGGGCTGACGCTCCTCACAGAGGCTTCAGCTCACTGTTATTAGGCAGCGAGGGTGAAGCGGGAGTTATCGCTCTTGGAGTTGGCGATTATTTTTTGCGACATGTGGTTAGCGAGATCATTGCCGCTTCCTCGGCTCGCTTCCCCTGCATCGACAGCCGCTGTCGAAACCGATCATCCCCATGTTGTTTTATCAAGCAGCGCCGACCCCGGGGGGCGGTGCTGAACCCCATGGTACGCGAAGTGGACCACCGGGTGCCAGGAGATTAAACCGTGCCCCGCTGCTTGCGCCGGACCGCCGAGATGGCGCGCTGCGTCTCGCGCGTGTCCTGCTTCTCGCGCAGGGTCTGCCGCTTGTCGTACTCCTTCTTGCCCTTCGCCAGCGCGATCTCGACCTTCGCGCGGCCGTCCTTGAAGTACAGGGACAGCGGGACGACCGTGTGGCCCGACTCCTCGGACTTGCGCTCCAGCTTGTCGATCTCCTCGCGGTGCATGAGGAGCTTGCGCTTGCGGCGGGCGCTGTGGTTGGTCCAGGTGCCCTGGCTGTACTCCGGGACGTGCACGTTGTACATCCAGACCTCGCGGCCCTCCACCGACACGAAGCCGTCCACCAGCGAGGCCCGGCCCTGGCGCAGGGACTTGACCTCGGTGCCGGTCAGGACGATCCCGCACTCGTAGGTGTCGATGATCGCGTAGTCGTGCCGGGCCTTCTTGTTCTGGGCGATCAGCTTGCGCCCTTTTTCCTTAGCCATAGTGCGGTCATTTTCGCACTACGACCCCACCCCGAGGCCACCCAATACCGTGCGCGCCCGCTCCTCCGCCCCGTCGCCGGCCGCCAGGTCCGGGGTGATGCCCCCGCCGTCGAGGCTGCGGCCCGCCGGGGTGCGGTACGTGCCCACCGTCAGCTCCGCCACCGCGCCGCCCGGGAGCTCGGTCGGCATCTGCACCGAGCCCTTGCCGAAGGTGCGGGTGCCCACCGTCACCGCGCGGCCGCGGTCCTGGAGGGCGCCGGTGACCAGCTCGGCCGCGCTCATCGTGCCGCCGTCGACGAGGGCCACCAGGGGGCGTGCGGTGTCCCCGCCCGGGTCGGCGTACAGGGCGCGCTCGGAGCCGCGTACGTCGTACGTCGCCACGAGCCCGCCGTCCAGGAACGCGGAGGCCGCGGCCACCGCCTCGGTGACCAGCCCGCCCGGGTTGCCGCGCAGGTCCAGCATCACCCCGCCGCCGGGCGGGGCCTCCCGGACGGCCGCCCTGACGCGCTCCCCGGAGCCCCGGGTGAAGGAGGCCACCTTGATCACGGTGATGCCGCCCGCGAGGCGGCGTACGGTCACCGGCTCGGTACGCAGCTGCGCGCGCCGGACGGTGACGGTGCGGTCGGCGCCGTCCCGGCTGAGGCCGAGCACCACCGGAGTGCCGGCTTCCCCGCGCAGCAGCGCCACCACGTCGGCCACCGCCAGCCCGGTCACGCTCCGGGCGTCCACGCTCAGCAGCCGGTCCCCGGCGCGCAGGCCGGCCCGGTCGGCGGGGCTGTCCGGCTGGACCCGGTCGACCTCGATCCGGCCGTCCCGGCGGCGTCCGGCCCAGAGCCCGACCCCGGTCCAGCGGCCGTCGAGTTCCTCGGCGAAGGCGGCGTACTCGCCCCGGTCGTAGACGGTTCCCCAGCGGTCGCCGCTGCGGCTGACGACCTCCTCGGCGGCCTTCTTGCCCGACTTCCCCTCGGCGACGGCCTCGGCGGCGGCCCGGGTGACGGCCTCCCGGTCGGCGGTCCCGGGGCCGGAAGCGGAAGCGGGAGCGGGGGGCGGGTCCGGTTCGCCGGCGCCCGCCAGGAAGGCCGTGCCCGTCCCTTCGGCCTCGCGCGGGGACCAGCACCCCGTGCCGGCGGCGGTGCCCACGCAGACGAGGAAGACCAGCGTCAGAACGGCCCCGCGACGCAGGTCGCGGGGCCTCAGACAGAAGGCGGGCAGACCCGGCATGCCGCCGAGTCTAGGACAAGCCCCGCCGCGGCAAGTCCGGTTGAGCACAGAGCGCAGGAGGCGCTCGTCATACCTTCAGGTACTTGCGCAGCGCGACGAACGCGGCCAGGGAGGGCATCAGCAGGCCGATGACCAGCACCAGCGGCAGCTTGGCGAGGACCGCGTCCCAGCCGATGAAGTTGATCAGCTGGAGCTTGTCGCGGAGCGCGATGCCGTGGTCGATCACGAAGTACTGGCCGGTGCCGAGCATCGCGCAGGCGAAGACGGCGCCGATGAGGCCGGCCACGGCGGCCTCCATGATGAACGGCACCTGGATGTAGAAGCCGGAGGCTCCCACCAGCCGCATGATGCCGGTCTCCCGCCGACGGCTGAACGCCGAGACGCGCACCGTGTTGACGATCAGCAGCAGGGCCACGATCAGCATGACGAGCATGATGCCGAGGGCCGCCCAGTTGAGGGTGCCGAGCAGGGCGAAGAGGTTGTCGAGCTCGGTGGACTGGTCGGCGACCGACTGCACGCCGTCGCGGCCGGCGAAGGCGGAGGTGATGACCTCGTACTTCTCCGGGTTCTTCAGCTTGACCCGGAAGGAGTCGGGCATCTGGTCGGGGGTGACGACGGAGGCCAGCGCGGTGTGGCCGAAGCGCTCCTTGTAGTGCTTGTAGGCCTCGTCCGAGGACTCGTACATGACGGTCTGGACGAGGTCCATCTTCTTCAGCTCGGACTCGATGCCCTGCTTCTGCTCGGGGGTGACCGCCCCCTTGGAGCAGGGCCGGCCGCTGCCGGCGGCGGAAGCGGAAGCCGCCGGTGCGCCGGCGGCCGCGCCCGGGGCGGCGGCGCCGGCCGCGTCCAGGGCGTCGTTCTTCGTGCAGAGGTAGACGGTGACGTTGACCTTGTCGTACCAGTACCCCTTCATGGCGCTGACCTGGTCGCGCATGAGGAGGGAGCCGCCGAACAGGGCGAGGGACAGGGCCACGGAGATGATGACCGCGAAGGTCATGGTGAGATTGCGGCGGAGGCCGACGCCGATCTCCGACATGACGAACTGGGCGCGCATGACGTCTCAGGGGCCTTTCAGTGCTGGTAGCCGTAGACGCCGCGCGACTGGTCGCGCACGAGCCGGCCCTGTTCGAGTTCGATGACGCGCTTGCGCATCTGGTCCACGATCTGCTGGTCGTGGGTGGCCATGATGACGGTGGTGCCGGTCCGGTTGATCCGGTCCAGGAGCTTCATGATGCCGACGGACGTCTGCGGGTCGAGGTTGCCGGTCGGCTCGTCGGCGATCAGCAGGGCGGGGCGGTTGACGAAGGCGCGGGCGATGGCGACGCGCTGCTGCTCGCCGCCGGAGAGCTCGCCGGGCATCCGTCCTTCCTTGCCGTCGAGGCCGACCAGCTCCAGGACCTGCGGTACGGCCTTGCGGATCTCGCCGCGCGGTTTGCCGATGACCTCCTGGGCGAAGGCGACGTTCTCGGCGACCGTCTTGTTGGGCAGGAGGCGGAAGTCCTGGAAGACGGTGCCCAGCTGGCGCCGCATGTGCGGGACCTTCCAGTTGGAGAGCTTCGCGAGGTCCTTGCCGAGGACGTGCACCTGGCCGTGGGTGGCCCGTTCCTCGCGCAGGACGAGCCGCAGGAAGGTGGACTTGCCGGAGCCGGAGGAGCCGACCAGGAAGACGAACTCGCCCTTGGCGATGTCGAGGGAGACATCTCTGAGTGCGGGCCGGTTCTGCTTCGGGTAGGACTTGGAGACGTTGTCGAATCGGATCACGGGAGCACCACGGTCGCCGGGAGTAGGTGACCGTGACCATACGCGACCGGACGCCGGGTGGGGACCCGGCAATCGGAGTTGCCCGATATATCCCCGGGCGTGGAGGAGCCGGACCGTGATTGCCCGGACGGGCCGCGCCGAATGTCGTCGGAGCTGGCACAGTGGTAGGGGGAACGGACCGCGTCCCCGCACCGTTGTCCATGTCGAGGGGACGAGAGGAGGAGCGCATGACATATGACCGGCTCGTGTGCGCGAACTGCGCCGCACCCGTCAGCCAGGGCCGCTGCCCGGTGTGCCGGGCGAACCGGGAGCGCCTCCAGCAGGAGGGCCCCTTCGCCGGGCTGAATCCGGCGACGCTCATCGCGCTTCTGGTGGTGCTGGTGGGCGCGCTGGCGCTGGTGGCACGGACCGCGTAGGCCGCGTCGCGTCCCGATCAGCAGGCATCATCGTGTGGCCGCGCGGATCACACGTAATGGGGAAGGGCCCGGACACCACTGGTGTCCGGGCCCTTCCTCGTGCTGGTGTGCTCCCGCGTGTTACGCGGTCTGCTCCTGCTGCTTGCGCCAGCGGATGCCGGCCTCCAGGAAGCCGTCGATCTCGCCGTCGAGGACCGCCTGCGGGTTGCCGACCTCGAACTCCGTCCGCAGGTCCTTGACCATCTGGTACGGGTGCAGGACGTAGGAGCGCATCTGGTTGCCCCAGGAGCTGCCGCCGTCCTTGAGGGCGTCCATCCTGGCCTGCTCCTCCTGGCGGCGCCGCTCCAGCAGCTTGGCCTGAAGCACGTTCATGGCGCTGGCCTTGTTCTGGATCTGGGAGCGCTCGTTCTGGCAGGAGACGACGATGCCGGTCGGGATGTGCGTGATGCGCACGGCCGAGTCGGTCGTGTTGACGCCCTGGCCGCCGGGGCCGGAGGCGCGGTACACGTCGATGCGCAGCTCGGACTCGTCGATCTCGACGTGGTCGCTGGTCTCGACGACCGGCAGCACCTCGACGCCCGCGAAGGAGGTCTGGCGGCGGCCCTGGTTGTCGAAGGGGGAGATGCGCACGAGGCGGTGGGTGCCCTGCTCGACGGAGAGCGTGCCGTAGGCGTACGGGGCCTTGACGACGAAGGTGGTCGACTTGATGCCGGCCTCTTCCGCGTACGAGGTCTCGTAGATCTCCGTCGGGTAGCCGTGGCGCTCGGCCCAGCGCAGGTACATGCGCTGGAGGCGCTCGGCGAAGTCGGAGGCGTCGACGCCGCCGGCCTCGGCGCGGATGTTGACCAGGGCCTCGCGCTCGGCGTACTCGCCGGAGAGCAGGGTCCGGACCTCCATCTCGTCCAGCGCCTTGCGCACGGACGCCAGCTCGGCCTCGGCCTCGGCGAGGGTGTCCGCGTCGTCCATCTCCTGGGCGAGTTCGAACAGCACCGCGAGGTCGTCGATGCGGCCGCGCAGGGTCTCGGTCTTGCGGACCTCGGCCTGGAGGTGCGAAAGCTTGCTCGTGATCTTCTGGGCGGCTTCCGGGTCGTCCCACAGGGACGGCGCGGCGGCCTGCTCCTCGAGCACGGCGATATCTGCCCTCAGCTTGTCGAGGTCCAGGACGGCCTCGATCGACCCCATGGTCGAGGAGAGGGACTTCAGCTCTTCGGAAACATCGACGACTGCCACGGGTCAAGCCTAGCCGGTCCTCGGACGGCACTGTCCGGGCAGGCCGGATCGGACCGTACAGAGGAGCGCCGATACGGGCGTACGCTCCTCGTATGACCGTTCTACTCGTGAAGCGCCGCCATGTGGACCACATGCGTGTCACCACGACGAGCTGTCTGCCGCCGGACCAAGCACAAGCCTGATCAACCCCGATCCGACTTCGGTCCTGCACGCGGTCACACGTGGTCCCGGCGCCATCCCTGCCGGCGGTCCGCTCCCTCCGCACGCCCCGCCATCTCTGGGGCACAGGACCCTGTGACATCCGAAACGGAGCCGTCATGCCGTCCGCGCACCCCTCTTCCCCTTCCTCCGCACCCTCCGCCGCCGCGTCCGCGCCCGCGCTGGCCGTCATCGACCTCTCGCGGGCCGACGACCCCGCCGAACGCCCCGACTTCCTGAAGCAGCTGCACGCCGCGGCCCGCGACACCGGCTTCCTGTACCTGACCGGACACGGCATAACCGAGGCGGAAACCTCCCGCATCCTGGAGCTGACCAGGGCTTTCTTCGCGCTCCCGGAGGCCGACCGGCTGGCCGTGAGCAATCTGAACTCGCCGCACTTCCGCGGCTACACCCGCATCGGCCACGAGCTGACCGGCGGGGCCTCCGACTGGCGGGACCAGCTGGACGTGGGCGCGGAGCGGCCGGCGCCGGACCTGGGGCCGGAGGACCCCGCGTACCTGTGGCTGGAGGGCCCGAACCAGTGGCCGGCGGCGCTGCCGGAGCTGAAGGAGGCGGTCCTGGGCTGGCAGGAGCGCCTGGCCGGGGTGGCGCACCGGCTGCTGCAGGAGCTGCTGGCCTCGATCGGCGCTCCCCCGGACTTCTTCGACGCGGCCTTCGCGGACCGCCCCCACCTGCACACGAAGCTGATCCGCTACCCCGGGTCCGCGCCGTCGGGAGCCGACCAGGGCGTCGGCGCGCACAAGGACTACGGCTTCCTGACGCTGCTGCTCCAGGACTCGGTGGGCGGGCTCCAGGTGGTCCGGGACGGCGGCTACGTCGACATCGAGCCACGGCCGGGCGCGTTCGTGGTGAACCTGGGCGAGCTGCTGGAGATCGCCACCGAGGGGTACCTGCGGGCCACCGACCACCGGGTGGTCAGCCCGCCGGGGGCGGTGGAGCGGTTCTCGGTGCCGTTCTTCTACAACCCGAGGCTGGACGCGGTCGTGGAGACCGTCCCCGGGGACTACCTGCGCGCGGCGCCGGGCGTGGCGCACGACGCGTCGAACCCGCTGCACGCCGAGTACGGCCGCAACGAGCTGAAGGGCTGGGTACGGGCCCACCCGGCGGTCGCCCGCCGCTGGCACCCGGACCTCACCGCGGCGTAGTCCGGGGTCCGGGGCGCCGGGCGGGGCGTCCTACCTGGGCTGGGACGGGGCCGACTGGCGGCCCTTGCCGTCGCGCGGCGGGGGCGCCGGGTCGTCGCCGGAGACGGCGATCCAGCTGCCCAGGCCCACCGCCGCCACCAGGGCCAGCGCCGACGCGGAGAGCACCAGGCGCCGCCTGCGCTCGGCCTCGGCGCGGTGCCGGGCGGAGCCGGGCCGGTGTCCGCCGGCCGGGCGGGGGACGCGGGCGGTGCCCAGTGCCCCGCCCGCCAGCTCGTCGGGGCCGGGGACCCGCATGGAGGTGTGGGTGTCCCGGTTGGAGTCGGTGGCGGAGCCGGGGACCAGCGGGACCACGCCCCGCCTGCGGACCGGGTCGGCGGCGGTGTCGGGCTCCCGCTCGGGCTCGGGCTCCGGGTCGGCGTCGTCGGGCTCGTCCACGTCGAGCGGCGGCATCCCGGCCAGCAGCGGCAGCAGGTCCCGCAGCCGGGCCGACAGCTCGGAGGCGCGCAGCCGGGAGGCGGGGGCCTTGGCCAGGCACTGGACCATCAGCTGCCACAGCTCGTCGGGAATGCCCGGGAGCGGGACGACGGTCTCGGTGACGTGCCTGCGCAGCACCGCGCCGGGGTGGCCGCCGCCGAAGGGGGTGAAGCCGGCCAGCAGCTCGTACAGCACGGTGGCCAGGGCGTATATGTCGACGGCCGCCCTCGGCGGCAGGCCCTCCACTATCTCCGGGGCCAGGTAGTCGGGGGTCCCGATGATCCGGGTGGTGGGGGCGGTGCTGCGGCCGCCGCCGGCCCGGCGCGGGGAGTCGATGAGCTTGGCGACGCCGAAGTCGGTGAGGAGCGCGGGGTGGGCGCCGCCGGGGCCGAGCGGTCCCTGCATGTCAAGCAGGACGTTCTCCGGCTTGACGTCGCGGTGGACGACGCCGGCGGCGTGGGCGGCGGCGAGCGCGTCGGCGACGTCCGCGACGATGGCCACGGCCGCCTCGGGGGCGAGCCTGCGCTCGCGGTCGAGGCGCGTGCGCAGGTCCGTGCCGCGTACGAGGTCCATGACGAGGGCGAGGTCGTTCCCGTCGACGACGAGGTCGCGCACGGAGACGACGTGCGGGTGTTCCAGTCCGAGGAGTGCGCTGCGCTCCTGGACGAAGCGTCCGACCAGTTCCTGGTCGGAGGCGAGGTCCTCGCGCAGGAGTTTGACGGCGACTGGGCCGTCCGGGCCTTCGCCGAGCCACACCGTGCCCGCGCTGCCGCGCCCCAGGATCTGGTGGGCGGTGTACCGGCTGCCGATCTTCCGTGCCACGACTGCTCCCTCAGCGGCTGGCGTAACGGACCAAAGCTACGCGGCCGTGTGGGGGTTGGGGCGACCGGATCGCGGTGACCTTCACTTCTGCGGGCGAAATCACGTCCTGGATGTCGACAAATCCACAAGGTCGGCGCTACGGGAGGCTCCGGAGGACCCTCGGGAGGGTCCTCCGGCGGACGTTCGGGAGCCTCAGGAGCCGCTGCCGCTGCTCCCGCCGGCGCTGTCGCCGATGGAGGTGACGAAGTCGACGACGTCGGTGCCCCAGCTCCAGACCTGGTCCCACCAGCCCTTGCCGGTGCCGATCCACTCCTGGAGCGGGGTGAGCTCCCAGACCAGCCAGCCGCCGACGAAGAGCAGCAGGATCAGCACCAGGCAGCCCTTGAGGCAGCCGAGGCCCGGGATCCGCACCGGGTTGGCGCTGCGGCGGCGCGGCTCGCGCGGCGGGCGGGGCTCGCGCGGGGGCTGCTGCGGCTGCTGGCGCACCGGAGGCGGCTGGGGCTGCTGCTGCTGGGGCGGCGGCTGGGGCTGGCGGTACTGCGGCTGCTGGGGCGGCTGCTGGTACTGCTGGGGCTGGTAGTGCTGCGGGGGCTGCTGCGCGTACTGCTGCGGCGGGGGCTGCTGCTGGTACTGCGGTTGCTGGTACTGCTGCTGCGGAGGCTGCGGCTGGTACTGCTGCGGCGGCGGGGCCTGGTGCTGCTGCCGGGGCGGCCGCTGCGGGGGCGGCGGCACCTGCGGGGCCGGGCGCTGGGGGCGGCGGCGCAGCGGGTCCTCGCTCGGGTCGAGGTAGTGCATCTGCGTCGGCTCGTTGCGGTCGCGCGCGGCCCGCATCTGCGACTGCCACGGGTGCGGCGCGTCGGGCTGCTGCACCGGGGGCATGACGGAGGTCGGGTCGGGCGCGCCGCCGGGGGCTCCGGCGGTGGCCGGCAGCACGGTGGTGGCGTCGGCCCCGCCGACCGGCGGGAGCACGCTCGTCATGGCGTTCGGGTCGTAGGCGTCCGGGTCGTACGCCTCGGCCTGCGCGGTGGCGGCGGAGCCGGGGGCCACCGGGGCGCCGGGGACCGGGGCGGGCGAGGGATCGGGCGCGAGCAGGGCGGCGACGCCGAGGGCGGCCTCGACCTCGTCGGGCGAGGAGTGGACGCGGATGCCGGCGGAGACCACGCGCAGGCCGCGGGCCAGGCTCTCGGCGCTGGGGCGCTCGTCGGGCTCCTTGCGCAGGCAGTGCTCGATGACGATCCACAGCGCCTCGGGCACGGCGGGGGGCCGCTGCGGCTCCTCGCTGAGGTGGCGGTGGAGCACTTCGAGCGCGGTGCCGCCGGCGAACGGCGGGCGGCCGGTGACCAGCTCGTAGAGGAGGATGCCGGCGCCGTAGATGTCGACGGCGGAGGTCTGCGGGCGGCCCTCGGCGGACTCGGGGGCCACGTAGGCGGGGGTGCCGACGAACTCGTGGGTGCGGGTCAGGCCCGGGGAGTCGGCCAGGCGCGCGATGCCGAAGTCGGTGAGCATCGGCTTCATCTGGCCGTTGCTCTCGTCGAGCAGCACGTTGGCGGGCTTCAGGTCGCGGTGGACCACGCCGTCGGCGTGGCTGGCGGCGAGCGCGTCCGCGATCTGGGCGGTCAGCAGGGCCGCGGCGACCGGGCTGAAGGGGCCGTTCTGCCGGATGTACTTGTGCAGGTCCGGGCCGTCGACGAGGTCCATGACCAGGGCGAGCAGGTCGCCCTCGACGACGAGGTCGCGGGTGCGCACGATGTTGGGGTGGGTCAGGCGCAGCAGGACGGAGCGCTCGCGCAGGAAGCGCATGACGATGTCCGCGTCCTGGGCCAGCTCCTCCTTGAGGACCTTGATGGCCACGGTCTCGCCGGGCTGGCCGGCGACGGCGGCTTCCGCGCCGGCGGTCTCCCGCTGGCGGGCGCGCCAGACGGTGCCCGTGGCGCCGCGTCCGAGCGGCTCCTCGAGCAGGTACTTGCTGCCGACTGGCCGCACGTCTCGCGCTCCCTGCTGTCGTCTTTCCGGCTGATTCCGCCGAGTGGGTTTCCGGCCCAACTCTAGGGGGTGTCCCGGTGGAAGACGCGGGTCGACGGAGGTTGGTTGCCGCACATATGTGCGAAGGGTGAGTTTTGCGGGGTATGCCGGGGGCCCATTTCCCCGGTTTTCCCCCGAGGGGGTGGCCGCATTCGCACCGGTGGGCGAAGCCCGCCAACGGAATCCAAGATCATTTATTGGCGGGTGCCGGGCGTGTTGCGGGCGACAGGTGCGAGGATGCACCCGTACGGAACGGCCGGGACGGGAGCCCTGCCTTCCGGCAGACCTGAACGGACGAGGCGTCCGTGCCGGGCGGGGGGTCGATCGGGCGGGACAGCTGCCGCCGTCCCCCTGCCGGGCGCACGCACGCACCGCGCACTGCGCTCCGCGCAGAAGGGACCGCTGACGGCGATGCAGATCCGGCTGACCGTCCTCGGGTCGCGCAGCGGCCACCAGGCCGCCACCGCGCCCGCCGGCTGTGACGTGCTCGTCACCGCGCCCGCCGGGACCGCGCTGGCCGCGGTGGCCTCCGGACTCGCGGCGGCCGCGGGCGGCCCCGACACCGGCGGCACCACCGTGCTGTACGCCGGTTCGCGCCGCCTCGACCCGCAGCGCGCCGTACTCGGCGAACCGCCCCTGGTGGACGGCGCGGTGCTGCACCTGCACGTCCCCGGACCCGACACCGCCGCCGTCCCGGCAGCCGACGGCCCGGGCACCGGCACCCCGCAGCTGCACGTGGTGTCCGGCCCCGACGCGGGCGGGGTCCACCTGCTGCACGCCGGGTCCGTGCGGATCGGGCGCTCCGCGGACGCCGACGTACCGCTCGACGACCCGGACGTGTCGCGGCTGCACTGCGCGGTGACCGTGCTGGCCGACGGCCGGGTCACGGTCGCCGACCTCGGCTCGACCAACGGCACCACCCTGGACGGCGCCGACGTCGGCGCCGCGTCGGTCCCGCTGGCGCCGGGCGCGCTGCTGCGGATCGGCGAGTCCACCCTCCGGCTCGCCCCGGCGGGCGGCGAACGGCCGCTGGCGGTCGTCCCGGACCTGGAGGGGCACCTCGGCCTGCCACACGCCTCCGGCGGAGGTACGGGAACCCCCGCCGCCGGGGACACCGGCCCCGGCGGCGGCGCCCGCCCCGGCCACCCCGGCGCGCCGGGCGCGGCCCCGGGGGCCGACGGCGGCACCGGCACCGGCGGAACGCGGCCGGGCCCGGGTGCGGGTGCCCCGGGCGGCGGTACGGGGCCGCAGGCCCCGGCCGCCGGACTGCAGCGGCCCTTCCCCGCCCCTTCCCGGAACGGGGGCTCCGCCCCCGACCCCGCCCCGGCCCCCGGCGCTTCCGGGTCGGCGCCCCTGGGCGCGGCCGCGGCCGAGGGGTACCCCGGCGACCCCGCGGACGGCGGAGCCAGGCCCCGCCGCCCCGGCGGGATCGGCGCGTGGGCCCGCAAGTGGGTGCGCGGCGAGGAGGACGACCCCGGCCGCCCGGCCGAGCCCGAGGCGCCCGCGCAGGCCGCCCCCGACGAGGACGACCCCGCGGCCCTGCTCCTGGCGGCGCTCGGGCCCACCGGACGGCTGTGGTCGCGCGGGGCCGGGCACCCCCGGTTCCTGGAGGCGGGGCTCGGCGCGGGCAGCCGCGTCTCGTTCCCCGAATGCGGTTCGCTCGGCGTGGCCGGGCCCCGGGCACGGCTGACGGGGGTGGCCCGCTCGGTGGTCGCCCAGCTCGCGGCACTGCACTCGCCGGCCCGGCTGGAGATCGTCCTGCTGGCCGCCGACCGCGCCCGGCCCGTGGCGGAACGCCGCCGCGACTGGGGCTGGCTCGGCTGGCTGCCGCACGTCCGGCCCGCGCACGGCCAGGACTGCCGACTGCTGCTCGCCTACGACCGCGACCAGGCGGCAGCCCGCACCGCCGAACTGACCCGGCGGCTGGAGGACGGCCCCCTCGGCACCGGCTGGGCGGCCGCCGACCCGGCGGCGCTGCGGCGGGCCGCCGCCGCGTACGAGGGCCCGCGCACGCTCGTGGTCCTGGACGGCGACCCGGACAGCGCGGCCCTGCGCGACCTCACCGGCCGGCTCGCCTCGCACGGGGCCGCGGCCGGCATCCACCTCCTGGTCCTCGCCGAGACCCCGGCCGCCACCGCCGCCTCCCCCGTCGCCACGACGTACGAGACGGCCTGCGCCGCCACCCCCGCGTTCCGCGACTGCGGCCGGATCGCCCTGCTCAGCGGCGACGTGGCCACGGCCGTACGCGGCTTCGCGGTCAGCGGCGGCCGTCCGGTCGCCGACGGCCGCACTGCGGTCGCCGACGGCGTCTCGGCGGCCTGGGCGGAGCGGTTCGCCCGGGCGCTGGCCCCGCTGCGCGCGGACGGCCCCCAGCCCGGCGGCGGCGCGTCCCGCCCGGCCGCGGCCACCCTCCCGGCGGCGTCCCGGCTGCTGGACGAGCTGGGGCTGGCCCGGGCCACCCCGGCCTCCCTGATGGCCCGCTGGGCGGAGGCCACCGAGCAGGGCCAGGGCGTCGGCGGCCTCGCCGAGCTCGTCCTCGGCTCCGGCCGGCGCGGGCCGGTCGGCGCCGAGCTGGTCCACGACGGCCCGCACCTGCTCGTGCAGGGTCCCGCCGGGAGCGGCCGGACGGAGCTGCTGCGTTCCATCGCCGCCTCCCTGGCCGCCGCGGCCCGCCCCGACCGCCTCGGCCTGCTCCTCCTCGACGGCGCCGGCGGCGAGCGCGGCGACGGCCTCCTGCCGTGCACGGAACTCCCGCACGTGTCGGCCCACCTGGTGGCCTCCGACCCGCTGCGCATGCGCGAGTTCGCGCAGGCCCTCGGCGCCGAGCTCAAGCGCCGCCACGAACTGCTGGACGGCGTCCCCTTCACCGAGTGGCACGCCCGCCGCGAGCTCTCCGACCGGATGGTCTCGCCCCGCCGGCCGGCCCCGGGCGAGCTGAGCGGGGACATCGACTCCCCGCGCACCGGCACCCTGCGGCTGCGCGCCGCCGCCACCCGCACGGAGCCGGCCGCCGGGCCGACCCCGCTGCCCCGGCTGGTGGTGCTGGTGGACGACTTCGACGCGCTGGTGGCCCCGGCGCTGGGCAGCCCGGGCCGGCCGGCCGCCGGTTCGCTGGTGCGGATCCTGGAGGGCGTCGCCCGGGAGGGCACCCGGCTGGGCGTGCACCTGGTCGTGGCCAGCGCCCGCCCGGAGCGGACCGCCGACACCGAGCCGGCCCGGCTGGCGACGCTGCGGGTCGAACTGGACGCGCCCGACCAGCCGGGTCCGGGCCGGGGGCGGCTGCTGTACGCCGACGGGCGTGCGGTGCCGTTCCAGGCGGGCCGGGTCACCGGCCGGATCCCGCGCACGGCGACCCTGAGGCCGACCGTGGTGCCGGTGGAGTGGGAGCGGATGGGCGACCCGCCGGCCCGCCGCCCGGTGCGCGAGCTGGGCAACGGGCCGACCGACCTCGCTCTGCTGGCCAGCGCCCTCGACCGGGCCTCCCACCTGGTGTCGGCCATACCTGTGGCGTTCCCCGAGGCCCCCTGACCCGCTCAGGCTCCCCGCCGCGCGCTATTGCGGGGGTGCGCGGGTCGGCGTAGACCTTGTGGCACGCGGCACACCACGGGCACGACGGCATCGGGGGCGAGACCATGCGGACACAGCACGGAACCGGCCACACGAAACGCACGGCGGCAAGAGTCTGGGCGGCACTGGCCGCGGCGGGCGCGCTCGCGCTCACCGCCTGCGGAGGCGGGGGCGGTGACGGCGGCGGTACGGGCGGGTCCACCCCGTCCGGGCAGCAGAACGCCCACACCGTCGAATTACCGAAGCTGACCGGCGAGAAGCTGGAGGTCGCCGCGGTCTGGACGGGGCCCGAGCAGGCGAACTTCACGAAGGTGCTGAAGGAGTTCGAGAAGCGGACGGGCGCGAGCGTCACCTTCGTCCCGGCGCAGGACCCCATCGTCACCTTCCTCGGCACCAAGATCGCGGGCGGTCAGCCGCCGGACGTGGCCCTGCTCCCCCAGGTCGGGGCGCTGAGGGCGGCGGTGCAGAACAAGTGGGCGCAGCCGGCGGGCCCGGAGGCCCGGACCCAGCTGGAGAAGAACTACTCGCCGGGCTGGCGGAAGCTGGGCGCGGTGGACGGCACCCAGTACGGCGTCTACTACAAGGCGGCCAACAAGTCGCTGGTCTGGTACAACGCGAAGGCCTTCGAGGCGGCGGGCGTGAAGCCCCCGGGGAACTGGAAGGACTTCCTGTCGGTCGCCGACACGCTCTCCGCGTCGGGTACGGCGCCGGTGTCGGTGGCGGGCGCGGACGGCTGGACCCTCACCGACTGGTTCGAGAACGTCTACCTGTCGCAGGCGGGCCCGGAGCAGTACGACCGGCTGGCCCGGCACGAGATCAAGTGGACGGACGACAGCGTGAAGGCGGCGCTGACCACCCTGGGGCAGCTGTTCGCCCGCAAGGACTTCCTGGCGGGCGGCCCGGGCGGGGCGCTGGCGACGGAGTTCCCGAAGTCGGTGACGCAGACCTTCACGGGCGGGGACCGGCCGGCGGCGGCGATGGTCTTCGAGGGTGACTTCGTGGCCGTGAACATCGCGCAGACCAAGGCGAAGGTGGGCGAGGACGCCCTGGTGTTCCCGTTCCCGGCGGTCGGTGAGAAGGCGCCGGTGGTCTCGGGCGGGGACGTGGCGGTGGCGCTGAAGCCGGGCAGGGGCGCGCAGGCGCTGCTGACGTTCCTGGCGTCGGCGGACGCGGCGGCGGTCCAGGCCCGGGAGGGCGGGTTCGTGTCGCCGAACAAGTCGGTGGACCCGGCCGCGTACCCGAACGACATCCAGCGGGGCATCGCGAAGGCGCTGATCGCGGCGGGCGACGACTTCCGCTTCGACATGTCCGACCAGGCTCCGGCGGCCTTCGGCGGGACGCCGGGCGCCGGTGAGTGGAAGGCGCTGCAGGACTTCCTGGCGAACCCGTCGGACGTGGCGGGGACCCAGGAGAGGCTGGAGGCGGAAGCGGCCAAGGCATTCGGGAACTGACGCCGTGGCGGCGACGGCCAAGGCCGGGGCCCCGCCCCGGACCCACCGCCGCGGGGACGTGTCCCGCCGGCGGCTGGTGGCGGCGGTGTTCCTGCTGCCCGCCCTGGTGCTGCTGGGCGCGCTCGTGGTGCAGCCCATCGGCTACTCCCTCTACCGCAGCCTCTTCGACCGCTCCGGCGACGCCTTCGTCGGCGCGGGCAACTACCGGCGGATCCTGAGCGACCCGGTGATCCTCACGGCGCTGCGGAACACCGCCGTGTGGGTGGTGTTCGCCCCGGCGACGGCGACGGCGCTGGGGCTGGTCTTCGCGGTGCTGACGGAGCGGGTGCGCTGGGGGACCGCGTTCAAGCTGCTGGTGTTCATGCCGATGGCGATCTCGATGCTGGCGGCGGGCATCATCTTCCGGCTCGTGTACGACCACGACCCGCAGCGGGGCGTGGCCAACGCGGTGTGGGTCGGGGTCCACGACACCTTCGCGGAGTCCTCCGCCTTCCCGGGGGCCCGCCCGGGCCGGGACTCCCCGCTGGAGCCCGCCGCCGGCGGCGCGCTGGTGACGCGGGGCGCGGTGCGGGCGGGCGAGCCGGTGCTGCTGCCGCTGGTCGGGGTGGCGCCGGAGGCCCTGCCCTCGGGGACCCGTACGGCGGGGCGTGCCGCGGTGGTGCCGGGGAAGGTGACCGGCACCGTCTGGCAGGACTTCACCCGGGGCGGCGGCGGGCTGCCGAACGTGGTCGATCCGGCGGAGTCGGGCCTGTCGGGGATGCGGGTGGAGGCGGTGAAGGACGGCCGGGTGGTGGCCTCGGCGACGGCCGGCCCCGACGGCACGTTCACGCTGCCCGCGGCGGCGGACGGGGCGCGGCTGCGGCTGCCGGAGTCGAACTTCCGGGCGGCGTACGCGGGGGTGGAGTGGCTCGGCCCGGTGCTGGTGACCCCGGCGGTGATCGGGGCGTACGTGTGGATGTGGGCCGGGTTCGCGATGGTGCTGATCGGGGCGGGGCTGGCGGCGGTGCCGCGCGAGCTGCTGGAGGCGGCGCGGGTGGACGGGGCCGGGGAGTGGCAGGTGTTCCGCCGGATCACGGTGCCGCTGCTGGCGCCGGTGCTGGTGGTGGTCCTGGTGACGCTGGTCATCAACGTGATGAAGGTCTTCGACCTGGTGTTCGTGATCGCTCCGGGCGCGGTGCAGGACGACGCGAACGTGCTCGCGCTCCAGCTGTACCGGACGTCCTTCGGGACGGACGCCGATCCGGGGCTCGGCAGCGCCATCGCGGTACTGCTGCTGGTGCTGGTGGTGCCGGTGATGCTGCTGAACATCCGCCGGATGCGGAAGGAGGCCTCCCGATGAGCGTCGTGCGACGACTGGCGGGGAGCGTGCTGCTGCGCGTCTTCCTGGTCCTGGCGGGGCTGTTCTGGCTGCTGCCCACGCTCGGGCTGCTGGTGTCCTCCCTCCTGTCCCCCGAGGACCTGAACCGCGGCGGCTGGTGGCGGGTGCTGACGGAGCCCGCGCGGCTGACCACGTCGAACTACGCGCGGCTGCTGGAGAACGGCACGATCACCGGCTCGCTGCTGAGCACGGTGGCGATCGCCGTCCCGGCGACGCTGCTCGTCCTCGTCCTCGGCGCGTTCGCCGGCTATGCCTTCGCCTGGCTGGAGTTCCCGGGCCGGGACTGGCTGTTCCTGGTCGTGGTGGGGCTGCTGGTGGTCCCGGTGCAGGTGGCGCTGATCCCGGTGTCGGAACTCTTCGGCTCCATCGGCCTGTTCGAGACGACGGCGGGGGTGGTGCTGTTCCACACCGCGTTCGGGCTGCCGTTCGCGGTGTTCCTGCTGCGGAACTTCTTCGCGGAGATCCCGCGCGAGCTGCTGGAGGCGGCCCGGCTCGACGGAGCGGGCGAACTGCGGCTGTTCGCGCGGGTGGTGCTGCCGCTGGGCGGTCCGGCGATCGCCTCGCTGGGCATCTTCCAGTTCCTGTGGGTGTGGAACGACATGCTGGTGGCGCTGGTCTTCGCCGACTCGGCGCACCCGCCGGTGACGGTGGCGCTCCAGCAGCAGGTGCGGCAGTTCGGGAACAACATCGACGTCCTGGCGCCCGGGGCGTTCCTGTCGATGGTGGTGCCGCTGCTGGTCTTCTTCGCGTTCCAGCGGCAGTTCACGACGGGGGTGATGGCCGGCGCCGTGAAGTAACCCACGGCCACCGGAACGACCGGGCCCGACATGGCGTGTTGACGCTGAGTAACCCGAATGCCACACGCTGCGTAACCCGATCGCCGCGCGCGCGGTTCCTGGGCAATATGCCCGCGCCGACCCCTGGATGTGCCGTGCCCCGGTTCAGCGTCATCGTGCCCGCGTACAAGGTTCAGGCGTACCTCCAGGAGAGCCTGGACTCGGTCCTGTCCCAGTCGTACCCGGATCTGGAACTGATCGCGGTCGACGACGCCTCCCCGGACGCCTGCGGATCGATCATCGACGAGTACGCGGCCCGCGACCCCCGGGTCACCGCGGTGCACCTGGCGCACAACCTGGGCCTGGGCCCGGCCCGCAACGCGGGTCTGGCCCGGGCCACCGGCGACTACCTGGTCTTCCTCGACGGCGACGACACCCTCACCCCGGGCGCCCTCCAGGCGATCACCGACCGGCTCAAGGCCACCGGCTCCCCCGACGTCCTGGTCTACGACTACGCGCGCACCTTCTGGACCGGCGAGACGGTCCGCAACCGGCTCGCGCACCGGCTGTCCGAGGAGGGCCCGGCCAGCTTCCGGCTCGCCGACCGCCCGGCCCTCCTCGGCATGCTGATGGTGGTGTGGAACAAGGCGTACCGCCGCGAGTACGCGGAGCGGGAGGGCCTGGAGTTCCCGCCCGGCTTCTACGAGGACACCCCCTGGACCTATCCGGCGCTGCTGGCCGCCGAGTCGGTGGCCGTACTCGACCGGGTCTGCGTGCACTACCGCCAGCGCCGCACCGGCTCGATCCTGACCACCACCAGCCGGCGCCACCTCGACGTCTTCGACCAGTACGACCGGGTCTTCGGCCAGCTCGCCGCCCGGCCCGAGCTGGACCGCTGGCGGCCGGCGGTGCACCGGCGGATGGCCGAGCACTTCTGCGCCGTGTACGCGGACCCGCGCCGCCTGCCGCGCGCCGCCCGCGCCGAGTTCTTCGCGCGGGCCTCGGCCCTGCTGCGCCGCCACCGGGTCCCGGGCGGCCCCGGGTCGCTGCCGCTGTCGCTGTCCCGCACGGACCGGCTCCGGCACACCCTGATGCGCCTCGGCGTCCGGCGCGCCTACGGGCTGGCCTCGGCCGTCCGCGCGGGCGCCCTGGCCGCGGGCCGCGCCGGGTCCGCGCTGTGGCGGGGGCTGCGCGAGAGCACCCTGCGCCTGCACTACCGGATCCAGCGGCTCCTCCCCCTCCGCCCCGAACTGGCGGTGTTCTCCGCGTACTGGCACGGCGGCTACGCCTGCAACCCGGCGGCGATCGAGGCGAAGCTGCGCGAGCTGGCCCCGCGCATGCGCACGGCGTGGATCTGCGACCCCCGGCACGCGGCCACCCTGCCGCCCGAGACCACCGCGCTGCGGCCGGGCTCGGCCGCGTACTGGAGCGCCCTGGCCCGGGCGGGGTACCTGACGACGAACGTGAACTTCGACCGCGCCCTGGTCAAGCGGCCCGGCCAGATCCTGCTCCAGACGCAGCACGGCACCCCGCTCAAGCGGGTCGGCCTCGACCTCCAGGACCGTCCGGCGGCCACCCCGACCACGGACTTCGAGGGGCTGCTGCGCGGCGCCGACCAGTGGGACTACCTGCTCTCCTCCAACCGCCACTCCACCCTGGTGTGGGAGCGGGCCGTGCCCGCCTCCTACACCACCCTGGAGTACGGCTACCCCCGCAACGACCCCTTCCACCGGGCCGGGCAGGAGGAGGTGCTGGCCCTGCGCGAGCGCCTGGGCATCGCCCCGGGCACCACCGCGATCCTGTACGCCCCGACCCACCGCGACTACCGGCGCAGCCGGCCCGAGCACCTGGACTTCGAGCGGGTCCTGCGGGACCTGGGCCCGCGCTTCACGATCCTCACCCGCACCCACCTGACGTACGCGGGCACCGAGTCCGCCGGAGACCCGCACCCCAGGCTGCTGGACGTCTCCGCCCACCCGTCGGTGGAGGAGCTGTGCCTCGCCTCGGACGCGCTGGTGACGGACTACTCGTCCCTGATGTTCGACTACGCGTCCCTGGACCGGCCGATCGTGATCCACGCGGACGACTGGGAGGCGTACGAGGCCGCCCGCGGCACCTACTTCGACCTGCGCTCCTGTCCCCCGGGGGCGATCGCCCGCACGGAGGACGAGCTGGTGGACATCTTCGCCACCGGCCACTGGCAGGGCTCCCGCTCGGCCCAGCTGCGCGCCGCGTTCCGCTCGCGCTTCTGCTCGTACGACGACGGCCACGCGGCCGAGCGCGTGGTCCGCCGCGTCTTCCTGGGCCAGTCCGCCCCGGTCCCGGCGATCACCCCCCTGGAAGACCGCCGCCCCACCCCCGCGGCCTCGGCCCCGGACCTGACCCCCCTGACGGCGGGCCTGTGGCCGTAGGCGGGCCTTCCCGGTCTTCCGACCGCTTCGGCCGGGCGGGCTAGCGGGCGAGGCCACAGGGCTGGACTTCGTGGTGCGGCACGGCCGAACGCCGGGTTTCCCCCGGGTCGACCGGTAACAACCCACGTGTCATCCAGGCACCGCCCGGCCGGTCCGGCCGACGGCGGCCCCTGGGCAACAGTGGAAGGAAAGCCCATGAAGCTGCGCCTCGTCCTCGCCTGCTCCTCCGCGGTGGTGAGTCTCGGACTGTGCGCCACCGCCACCCCGGTCCTGGCCGCACCGGCCCAGGCCACGCCGTCGAACGTGACGGTGGGGTGCGCCGACACCGCGGCCCTCATCGCCGCGGTCCAGCAAGCGAACGCGAATCCCGACGGCGGCACGATCCATCTGGCCAAGCGGTGCGCCTATCCCTTCGCTGACGACTTCGCGGACAGCGGGAACGCGCTGCCTGCCATCACCGGCAAGGTCACCATCAAGGGAGACGACTCCACGCTGATCCGGACCTCCGGGGGCACGCGGTTCCGGCTGGTCCAAGTGTCCGAATCAGGAACGCTCACGCTGCGGGGGCTCACCCTGACCGGTGGCCACGTCCCCGGCGACGGCGGCGGCATCCTCAACCTGGGGGGCGTCCTGCGTGTGGAGGAGAGCACGGTGGCGGGCAACCGGTCCGAGGTGTCCGGTGGCGGCATCGCCAACCTGCGCGGCGGCCGGGCCACCCTGGTGAACAGCTCCGTGCAGGTCAACACCGTCACGCAGAGCACCTCTACGGGCGCGGCCGGCGGCGGCATCATCAACGAGCTCTCGACCCTCACCCTCATCAGGACCACCGTGTCGGGCAACTCGGCGGATCAGAACGGTGGCGGCATCATCAACGTGGGGACGCTGGACGTCAAGGACAGCCGCATCGAGAACAACGTGGCCAGGACGGGCAGCGGAGGCGGGCTCTACAACGGCACCGAGGGCAACCCCAGCAGGGCGGTCATCAAGGACACGGAGATCGTCGAGAACTGGGCCGGCCTGCAGGGCGGCGGCATCCAGAACAACCCCTCGGGGACCCTGGAGGTCTACGGCGGCGAGATCCGCCTCAACAAGACAGGCCAGGACGGCGGCGGTCTGAACAACCACGGCCGAGCCACCCTGTCGAAGACCAAGGTACTCAAGAACCAGGCCGCCGACGACGGCGGCGGCATCAACAACGAGCCGGTGCTCAACTCCCCCGCCCCGGTGCTGACGCTCAAGCACGCGCTCGTCAAGGAGAACCGGGCCGGCGATGACGGCGGCGGCGTCAACAACGTGGCCCCCGGCGTCGCGGTGAACGACAAGAGCGAGATCACCAGGAACAGGCCCACCAACTGCGAGGGCGACGTGCCGAACTGCAACAACCACTGACCCCGCCGGGCCCCGGGCCGTCCGCCCGGGGCCCACCGGCCGTCCAGGCCGTCTAGGCCGTTCCGGCGGGGCCCGCGTCCGCCCGCAGGCCCGCCACCACCGAGCGGGCCAGGCCGTCCAGGTACGCGGCCGGGACCCCGTCGCGCACGACGACCTGACGCCAGTACAGCGGGCCGATCACCAGGTCCAGGGCGTGGTCGGGGTCCGCGCCCGCCGACAGCTCCCCCCGGGCGACGGCCTCGGAGACGATGCCCTCGGCGAGCCGCCGCTGCCCCTCCACCAGCGCCCCCCGCACCGCGTCGGCGATCTCCGGGTTCCGGGCGGCTTCGACCAGCAGGTCGGGGATCACCGCCGAGGCCACGGGGTGCCGCAGCACGTGTGACATGACCTCCAGCAGGGCGCGCACGTCCCCGTAGAGGGACCCGGTCGCCGGCACGGGAATGCCGTCCGCGGCGACGGCGCCGATCAGGTCGAGCACCAGGTGCAGCTTCGACTTCCAGCGCCGGTACACGGCGGTCTTGCCCACTCCGGCCCGCCGCGCGATGCCCTCGATCGACATCCGGGCGAAGCCCACCGCCGCGAGCTCCTCCACCACGGCCGCGCGGATCGCCTGGGTGACGTCCTCGCGCAGGACGGCGGCGCCGGCGGGGGCGCGGCGGGCGGCGGCGGGGGCGGCGGAGTCCTTGGTCATGCACAGAGCATAGCGGCGACGCCGTCACCCACGCGTCGCGACGATACGGTTGCGTTCCGACGCGTCACGCCCTACTGTCGCCGTTACGACGATACGGACCCGTCCTGTCGTCCGACGACGCCCGGCCCCTGTCGGGGCGACCCCCGTCGAAAGCGATCCCGTGACCAGCGTGACCACCGCGAACCCCGCGCATGCCGCGCCGCCCTCCCCCGCGGAGCTGGCGGCAGCCCACGGCCTGACCGTCAGCGGCGCCCGCCCCTCCCTCCCCCGCTACGTCGCGCAGCTCTGGAACCGCCGCCACTTCGTGACGGCGTACGCGACCGCCCGGATGCACGCCACGTACAGCACGGCCAAGCTCGGCCAGGTCTGGCACCTGATGACGCCGCTGCTCAACGCGGCCGTCTACTACTTCGTCTTCGGCATCGTCATGCGCGCCAGCCACGGCGTCCCCGACTACGTGCCGTTCCTGATCACCGGCGTCTTCGTCTGGGACTTCATCGGCAGCTCGGTCAACGCCGGCACCCGCGCCGTCCACAGCAACCTCGGCCTGGTCCGCGCCCTGCACTTCCCGCGCGCCAGCCTGCCCATCTCCTCCGTGGTCCAGCTCTTCCAGCAGCTGCTCGTCACCATGGCGGCCCTGGTCGTCCTGCTCCTGTCCTTCGGCCAGACCCCCTCCCCCTCCTGGCTGATCGCGGTCCCGGCGCTCTTCCTGATGGCCGTCTTCTGCGCCGGCTGCGCGATGGTCATGGCCCGCATCGGCAGCAAGAACCCGGACGTCAGCCAGCTGATGCCGTTCGTCCTGCGCACCTGGATGTACTCGTCCGGCGTGATGTGGTCCATCGACACCATGCTCAAGACGGACCACCTGCCGCACTGGGTCTCGCTGATGCTGAAGACCAACCCGGCGGCCGTCTACATCGACCTCATGCGCTTCGCGCTGATCGACAGCTTCAAGGCGGGCTCGCTCCCGCACCACGTGTGGCCGATCGCCATCGGCTGGGCGCTGCTCGCCGGCGTCGGCGGCTTCGTCTACTTCTGGAAGGCAGAGGAGGAGTACGGCCGTGGCTGACACCGACACCCGCGTCCCGACCGTCATCGCGGACGAGGTCCACGTCGTCTACAAGGTCCACGGCGGGGGCCGCAAGGGCAGCGCCACCGCCGCCCTCAGCCGGATCTTCTCCCGCGGGCCCGCCCCCGGCGTCCGCGAGGTCCACGCCGTCAAGGGCGTCAGCTTCACCGCCTACAAGGGCGAGGCGATCGGCCTGATCGGCTCCAACGGCTCGGGCAAGTCCACCCTCCTCAAGGCCATCGCCGGCCTCCAGCCGGTGGCCCGCGGCGCCGTCTACTCGCACGGCCAGCCGTCCCTCCTCGGGGTGAACGCCGCCCTGATGAACGACCTCACCGGCGAGCGCAACGTCGTCCTCGGCGGCCTCGCTATGGGCATGACCAGACAGCAGATCCGCGAGCGCTACCAGGGCATCGTCGACTTCTCCGGCATCAACGAGAAGGGCGACTTCATCTCCCTGCCCATGCGCACCTACTCCTCCGGCATGGGCGCCCGGCTGCGGTTCTCCATCGCCGCCGCCAAGGACCACGACGTCCTGATGATCGACGAGGCCCTCGCCACCGGCGACGCCGCCTTCCAGCGCCGCAGCCAGGCCCGCATCGAGGAACTCCGCGCCCAGGCCGGCACCGTCTTCCTCGTCAGCCACTCCATCGGCACGGTCCGCGAGACCTGCGACCGCGCCATCTGGCTGGAGTCGGGCGTCCTCCGCATGGACGGCCCCTCAAAGGAAGTCTGCGACGCCTACGAGGCGTTCACGAAATAGCCCCGCCGGCGTTTGAGGCGCGGGGGTCCGGGGGCAGAGCCCCCGGCCACGGCGCCGCACCCGAAAACCCGAACGGGCCGGGCCCGGAACCCCCAAAGGGTTCCGGGCCCGGCCCGTTCCGGCTAACGCCCGCGCGAGCGACTACGCGTGGGCCCGCAACAGCGACCGCATCGTCCGCATCGCCACCGACAGGTTCGCCAGGTCGAAGTCGTCCGAGCCCCGGATCTCGTCCAGGGTCGTCCGCGCCCGGCCGATGATCGCCGCGTTCTTCTCCTCCCACGCCTTGAAGCGCTCCTCGGGAGTGGAAGAGCCGTTGCCCACCGCCAGCACGTCGGCCGTCAGCGCCGCGTGCGCCGCGAACAGGTCCTCGCGGATCGACGCGCGGGCCATCGACTGCCAGCGGTCCGACCGCGGCAGCTCGATGATGCGGTCCATCAGCTGCGTGATGTCCAGGCGGTCGGCCAGGTCGTAGTACACCTCGGCGACGGACAGCGGGTCCACGCCCGTCCGGTCCGCGATGGCGACGATGTCCAGCGTCGGGAACGCCGACGAGAAGCCGGCCACCTTCGCCGCGAGCTCCTCCGGCACGCCCTCGCCGGTCAGCTCGTCCATGATCGACTGGTACCACTCCAGGTCCGCGCCGCGCACCAGCTTCGGCAGCTCCGACCAGACCTCCGCCACCCGCGCCCCGAAGAGCTCGATGGTCTCGGTGATCTGGAGCGGCTGCGGCCGGTTGTTCAGCAGCCAGCGCGTACCGCGCTCCACCAGGCGCCGCGAGTGCAGCCGCACCCGGGTCTGGACGTCGGCCGGGACCTTGTTGTCCAGCGCCTCGACCGCGTCCCACACCTCGGCCAGGCCGAAGATCTCACGGGCCGCGAGCTGCGCCCGGACGATCTCCTCCATGGAGGCGCCGGTCTCCTCCCGCAGACGGTGCAGGAAGGTCGAACCACCGGTGTTGACGGTGTCGTTGACCAGCAGGGTGGTGATGATCTCCCGGCGCAGCGCGTGCCCGTCGATCTGCTCCGGGAACTTCGCCCGCAGGGCGCCCGGGAAGTACGCGTGCAGCAGGCGGCGCAGGTACGGGTCGTCCGGCAGCTCGGTGTGGACGAGCTCGTCCGCCACCGTGATCTTGGTGTAGGCGAAGAGGACCGCCAGCTCCGGCTGGGTCAGGCCCTTGCCGGTGTTGAGCAGCTCGCGGATCTGCCGGTCGTTGGGCAGGAACTCCAGCTGGCGGTCCAGCAGCCCGTCCCGGCCCAGGCGGCGCATGAAGCGCTGCTGGGCGTGGAGCAGGCTCGGGGCCTGCGCGGAGCCGTTGGCCAGGGCCGTGTTCTGCGCGTAGTTGTTGCGCAGCACCAGCGAGCCGACCTCGTCGGTCATCTCCGCGAGCAGCTTGTTGCGCTGCTTGACGGTCATGTCGCCGTCCGCGACCACCGCGTTCAGCAGGATCTTGATGTTCACCTCGTGGTCGGAGGTGTCCACGCCCGCGCTGTTGTCGATGGCGTCGGTGTTGACCTTGCCGCCCTCGCCGCCGGCGCCGGCACGGGCGAACTCGATGCGGCCCAGCTGGGTCAGACCCAGGTTGCCGCCCTCGCCGACGACCTTGGCGCGGACGTCGGAGCCGTTGACGCGGATCGCGTCGTTGGCCTTGTCGCCGACGTCGGCGTGCGTCTCGGCGGTCGCCTTGACGTACGTGCCGATGCCGCCGTTCCACAGCAGGTCCACCGGGGACTGCAGGATGGCCTGCATCAGCTCGGCCGGGGTCATCTTCGTGACGCCCGCCTCGATGCCGAGGGCGGCGCGCATCTGCGCGTTGACCGGGATGGCCTTGGCGCTGCGCGGGTGGATCCCGCCGCCCGCCGACAGCAGCGCGGTGTCGTAGTCCGCCCACGAGGACCGCGGCAGCTCGAACAGGCGCCGGCGCTCCGCGTACGAGGTCGCCGCGTCCGGGTTCGGGTCGATGAAGATGTGCCGGTGGTCGAAGGCGGCGACCAGGCGGATGTGCTCGGAGAGCAGCATGCCGTTGCCGAAGACGTCGCCGGACATGTCGCCGACGCCGACGACCGTGAAGTCCTGGGTCTGCGTGTCGTGGCCCAGCTCGCGGAAGTGCCGCTTGACGGACTCCCAGGCGCCGCGGGCGGTGATGCCCATGCCCTTGTGGTCGTAGCCGGCCGAGCCGCCCGACGCGAAGGCGTCGCCCAGCCAGAAGCCGTACGACTCCGCGACGCCGTTGGCGATGTCGGAGAAGGTCGCGGTGCCCTTGTCGGCGGCGACGACGAGGTAGGTGTCGTCCTCGTCGTGGCGGACCACGCCCTTCGGCGGCACGACCTCCCCGCCGACCATGTTGTCGGTGATGTCGAGCAGCGCCGAGATGAAGATCTTGTACGAGGCGATGCCCTCGGCGAGCCACGCGTCGCGGTCCACCGACGGGTCCGGCAGGTTCTTCGCGACGAAGCCGCCCTTGGCGCCGACCGGCACGATCACCGTGTTCTTGACCATCTGCGCCTTGACCAGGCCGAGCACCTCCGTACGGAAGTCCTCGCGCCGGTCGGACCAGCGCAGACCGCCTCGGGCGACCTTGCCGAAGCGCAGGTGGACGCCCTCGACGCGCGGGGAGTACACCCAGATCTCGAACGCGGGGCGCGGGGCCGGCAGGTCCGGGATGGCCTGCGGGTCGAACTTCATCGACACGTACGAGTGCTGCTCGCCCGCCCCGTTGAGCTGGAAGAAGTTCGTCCGCAGCGTCGCCTTGATCAGCGTCAGGAAGGAGCGCAGGATGCGGTCCTCGTCCAGCGAGGCGACCTGGTCCAGGGCCCCGTCCAGCTCCTCCATCATCGCGTCGATCAGCTCGGTGCCGGCGGCCTGGCGGCCCGGCGACATCCGCGCCTCGAAGAGCGAGACCAGCAGCCGCGTGGTGTGGACGTTGTTGCGGAGGGTGTCCTCCATGTAGTCCTGGCTGAAGGTGGAGCCGGCCTGGCGCATGTACTTGGCGTACGCGCGCAGCACGACCGCCTGACGCCAGGTGAGGCCGGCGCCCAGGACGAGGGTGTTGAAGTTGTCGTTCTCGGCCTCGCCGGTCCACACGGCCGCGAAGGCCTCCTGGAACCGCTCGCGCGCGTCGTCGCCGAGGTACGCGTCCCCGTTGCCCGTGGACAGCGGCATCCGCAGACCGAAGTCGTAGATCCAGGCGCTGACCCGGTCGCTGCGGCGCAGCTCGTACGGCCGCTCGTCGGTGACCTCGACGCCCAGGCGCTGCAGGACCGGCAGGACGGCGGAGAGGGAGACCTGCTCGCCCTCGCGGTAGATCTTGAAGCGGCGCTCGCCGGGGCCCGCGCCGACGGGCTCGTACAGCGACAGCGCGAAGGGGCGCTCGCTGGCGGACAGCTTCTCCAGGTGGCACAGGTCGGCCACGGCCGCGCGCGGCGAGTGGTCGGCCTTGTAGCCCTCGGGGAAGGAGGTGCCGTACTTGCGGCTCAGCTCGGCGGCGCGCTCCTCGCCCAGCTCGGCCGTCAGCGCCTCGCCGAAGCCGTCGGCCCAGGAGCGGGCCGCCTCGACCAGGCGGGACTCGACGCGCTCGACGTCGGCGTCGGTCAGCAGGGGCAGCTCGGTGCCCTGCGGGACGCGGACGACGAAGTGGATGCGGGAGAGGATCGACTCGGTGTTCCAGGCGGTGAAGTCGACGCTGGTGCCGCCGAGCTCCTCCTTCAGGATGTCCATCAGGCGCAGCCGGACACCGGTGGTGAACCGGTCGCGCGGCAGGTAGACGAGCGCCGAGTAGTAGCGGCCGTACTCGTCCTGGCGCAGGTACAGGCGCAGCCGGCGGCGCTCCTGGAGGTACAGCACGGACGTGGCGATCTCGCGGAGCTTGTCGACCGGGGTCTGGAACAGCTCGTCGCGCGGGTAGGTCTCCAGGATCTGGAGCAGGTCGCGGCCGTCGTGGCTGGACGGCGAGAAGCCGGCGCCCTCCAGGACCTCGGACACCTTGCGGCGGATCACCGGGACGCGGCGCACCGACTCGGTGTACGCGGCGGAGGAGAACAGGCCGAGGAAGCGGCGCTCGCCCACGACGTTGCCGTCGGCGTCGAACTTCTTCACGCCCACGTAGTCGAGGTACGAGGGACGGTGCACGGTGGCGCGGCTGTTGGCCTTGGTCAGCACCAGCAGGCGGTGCTCGCGGGCCTTGGCACGGGCGTCGGCGGGCAGCCGGTTGAAGGACGGCGAGACGGGGTGCGCGTCCTCCTGGCCCTTGTGGACCGGGTCGGACCGCAGGATGCCGAGGCCGGTGCCGGGCACGGCGGCCAGGGCGTCGCCGTCGACGAGGTTGTACTCGCGGTAGCCGAGGAAGGTGAAGTGGTCGTCCGACAGCCAGCGCAGCAGCTCACGGGCCTCTTCGAGCTCGTACTCGCGCAGGTCCGGCGCGGTGGGCTCGTTCGGCAGCTCTTCGGCGATGCGCAGCGCGGCGTCGCGCATCTTCTCCCAGTCCTCGACGGCCTCGCGGACGTCGGACAGGACGCGCAGCAGGTCTCCGGTGATCTGCTTCAGGTCGGCCTTGTCGGTCTCGCGGTCGATCTCGACGTGGATCCAGGACTCGACGAGGGAGTCGTGGGGGCGCGCGGTCTTGGGACCGTGGGCGTCGCAGTCGGGGCCGAGGATCTCGATGAGCTTGCCGGTGACGTCACGGCGCACGACGACCTGCGGGTGGATCACGACGTGGATGCCGCGGCCCTGGCGGGACAGTTCGTTCGTCACGGAGTCCACGAGGAACGGCATGTCGTCCGTGACGACCTCGACGACCGAGTGGCTGGAGGTCCAGCCGTTCTCCTCGACCGTGGGGGTGTGGACCCGGACGTTCGCGGTGCCCTGCGGACGGGTCTCGGCGAGCCGGTAGTGGGAGAGCGCCGCGCCGAACACGTCGACCGGGTCCCGGTCGGCGAGGTCCTCGGGGGCGGTGTGCAGGTAGTAGCGCTGGAGGTAGGAGAGCGTCGTGCCCTGATCGGGGCGCTCGCCGTGCTCGGACCCAGTCGGAAGTAGCCCCCCGGCCGGGCTGTTCTCAGCTACCCGTGCCGCCCGCGCGAGCAGCTCGGCCTTTGCTTCGTCCAGCTTGGTCTGCATGTCCTCTGGCTCCTGTCGCGCGCCATTGCGTGACGTAGGTGGTGAAGGAAGGAATGACAAAGCGCCGCGATGAGGCGGAATGTCCGTCCGGATCGGTTTTCGACGCCGCGGCGTCGGGAGAGCCGCCGGGAAAGGCTTCGACCGTGATCGACAGGTCCCGGCGGCGGGGATCAGCGAAGGCCCGGCCGCGGAGACGCGCCGGGCGCGGGTCGGGGGCGTCAGTGCCCCCGATGACTATCGCGCTGATCACGGGTCCAGGCTATCTCGCCCCACCCCCCGGTCGTCATTCACTGCATCTGTACAAAACCGGGGGCAAAACCTGGACAGTCTGGCCAGAGGCTTGGCCGGAACGGTCCGTTACCGGCCTATCCGGCCAGCTCACGGGCCATGGCGACGGCCTCGGCCAGGCTGTCCACGACCGGGACCCCGGCGGACTCCAGGCTGGCGCGGCTGTGCGACCCGCCCGTGTACAGAACGGCGTACGCCCCTACGTGCCGCGCGGCCGTCGCATCGTCCACGGCGTCACCGACCAGGACCGTACGGCGGGCGGTCACACCGGCTGCCTCCAGTGCGGCCATATGACGTACGAGGTGGCCCGCCTTGGACGTGTGCGAGGGCCCGACGCGGCCGTCGACGCGCAGGAAGTGTCCGTCGATGCCGTGCTCGCGGACCAGCGGCACGAGCTTCTCGTGGGGCGCGAGGGACAGCAGGGACTGGGTGAGCCCGTCCGCCTGCCAGCCCCGCAGCAGCTCCCGCGCCCCCTCGGCGAGCCCCGCGTCCTCGGCGGCGGCCCAGTAGTGGCGGTGGAAGGCCTCGTCCATCACGGCCCACTCGGCGTCCGTGGGCAGCCGGCCCATCAGCCGCTCGTAGAACTTCGGCACCGGCACGACGTACAGCTCGCGGTAGCGCTCCAGCGTGATCGGGGCGAAGCCGAACTCGGCGAAGGAGGCGTTGGTCGCGGCTATGACGGCGTCGATGTCGTGCAGCAGGGTGCCGTTCCAGTCCCACACTATGTGGGCCCCACCGGCGTTCGTCCCGGTGTCGATTCCGGTGTCGGTTCCGGTGCTCATCCCAGCAGCCCCGGAATCTCCTGCACCCCGAACCACAGCAGCTCGTGGTCCTCGGCGCCGTCCACGGTGAACTGCGCGTCGTCGTCACCCGCGTCGGCGGCCGCGAGCGCCCCGGCGGCGGCCGCCACGTCGCCCTCGGCGTCATCGGCGTCGGCGTGCACGGCGGCGGCCACCTTCAGCCGCACGGCAGCGCCGAGGGTGACCTGCCCGAGAGCGGCCTCGTCCAGCCCGGGCACGGCGGTGGCGGCCTTGTCGTCCACGTCGACCGCCACGACGACCCGCCGGCGGGGGGCGGCCGGGTCGGCGGCCAGCAGGCGCAGCGAGGCGAGCGCGGCCCGGCTGAGCGCGGCGTACTCCAGCTCCTCGATGTCGTCCGACACGTACCACTCGCGCAGCCCGGGCGTGACGGCGTACGCAAGGAGCGGGGCGGGCCCCAGCTCCCCCGCCTTGTGCGCCTCGGCGAGCCCGGGGAGGGTCAGGGGGACGTACACGCGCATGGCCGGCTGCTTTCGGTAGTCGGAAACGCCCTCAGGATACGACCCGGTCACGGGCACGGACCCTACGGCCTCGGCCCCTTCGGGGGCCCGCGCCTGAAGCCACGGACAGCCCGGCCCCGGCAGGCCGGGCTACGGCCACCCCTACAGCCGGGGCCCTGAATCTGCCGCCCCCGCGCGGTCGGCCCCCGGCCCCGGCGGCCCGACCACAGCACGCCGGGCTACGGCCACCCCTACAGCCGCGGGCCCTGGACCTCGACGGCCGCGCACCGCCAGCGCCGGTCGGGGCCCTGCTCCAGCCGGAACGCCATCGCCGAGACCCGGTCCCCCGTCGCGATGCGGGCGAAGGCCTCGATCACCCCGGGCCCGGGGTGGAAACGCCCGCAGTGGCGCAGCACCGGGCGCAGCCGGTCGCGCAGCGGGCCGTCGGGGGCGAGGGTGACCAGCTGCTCGTACGCCTCGCCCACTGTGAGGCCGAGCAGCGAGTGCACGGGGCGCTGCCCGCTCAGCACCGCCAGCAAGCGCTCCGCGAACCAGTCGTGGGGCGCCAGCCTGCGCACCTGCCGGGGCACCCCCGCCGGCCGCCGCTGGTCCCGCCGGCCGGCGGGCCGCGTCCGCCCCGCCCCGCCGGGCCTGCTGCGACTGCCCTCGCCGCCGACAGTGCCGCGCGTGGTGGTGTCCATGGCGATTCCCCCGATCAGACCGAGCCCGGCGGTACCAGGCGGTAACTTGATGCGGGTTTTCTACGACCGCCGAACACGCTCCGCAACCGCCGGAAGGGCCCGCCGAAGCACCCGCCGAGGTTCACCTATCCGTGTGGCGGCAGCCCACCCCCAAGCCCCCGAGCACCCCCGCAACGCGCCTCAAGTGGACGCCCGAAGCCCCCGCCGGGGAAACCCGATGGAGTACCCCCGGATCACCCTCCCGGCCCCACGGGGGGCCGGTGGGGGGTGGCAGCAGCAATCACTCTCCGCACGCACGAGGCTCCCGGCGGGGGCCGGCTATCTCCCCCTCGAGGGGGTGGGGCGGGGCGGCGGCTGCCCACCCGCCTCCCGGTCTGCGGGCCGGGGGGGGTGGGGCGGTAGCCCCTCGCCCCGGATCAGAGAAGTCTGGGGGCTTCCCGTCAGTCCCATCGTCCTTCCGTGTCGTGCCGGCCTGTCAAGGGCGCTCCCTTCGGTCGCGTCGCTACGCGATCGCCTTCGGCGACCCTTGACAGGCCGACCCGCCCCGGAAAGCCGAAAGACTGCCGGGAAACCCCCAAAGAAACGGCACGGTCCAGAGGAGAAGGGACGGGTCCCTCAGCGATGGGCGAGGGGCCGGGCCTCGGCCCGCCGGGCATCCGGGCCCTCAGATGTCGCGATTCCGGGTCGCGGGCGCGGTTACCCGCACGAGAGGTTGATCAGAGCGACCTGCGGAGCCCCCAGACGCAGCAGATCGCTACGCGCTCCTCATTTGTCAGCGTCCGGCGACCGTCTTGGGCTGATACCTGCACGAGAGGACGAAATGGGCAGCCCAGGAAGCCGACAGGCGCGACAGATCGCTACGCGCTCCTCTGATCTCGGCGGCCGGCCGCCGTCTGGAGCTGAAGTCCGAAGGCTGCTCCTAGGCCCGGCGGCGGGCCTTCACGGCGTCGGTGTACAGCTCGCGGGTCAAGTCCTCCGGCCCGATGCCCAGCTCGGCGAGAACCGTGCGGACGTCATCGAGTGCCGCAGCCACGTCTGCCTGCTCGACGAGGGTCTCCAACTCCAGGAACGTGCCGTCCAACTCGGGCACGCGGACCAAGGTGGCGAGCATCTGCCGGCCCCGTGCCCGGAAGGAGTAGTTCCTGCACCACTTCTCGAACGCGACGGCCGGGATGTAGCCGAGGCCCTGAAGCATGGCGTGCACGGCCTCAGCGTCTTCAACCCGGGTCTCGTGCTCCGGCTTGGACCCCGACCCCTCATCGACTCGGGCGCCCTTGTAGGTGAGAACCGTGCGGGTTGAGTCCGAACCGTGCACGGTTCGGACTCGAAGCTCTTGATCCTTGGCTTCAAGGCCTCCGTCCACAGTGTCGTAGTAGGTGTCCCGATACACCTCGGCCCGGCCTTCGGCCCGGGCATCCAGCCGTCGCAGCGTCTCTCGCGGCACGGGCACACGAGCCTTCAGCTCCGCCTCGATCATCCGTCCTCCCTCAAACCGTGCGCTCGGCACCTTGGCCTACATCCGCCTCCAACGTCACGCCTGCCCCAGACCAGCCCGAGACAGCCGCCGGTCGCCGAGATCAGAGAAGCGCGTAGCGATCTGCTGCGCCTGAAGGCTCCGCAGGTCGCTCTGATCAACCTCTCGTGCGGATAGTCGCTCCCCTGGCCCGGAATCGGGACTGGACGGGCCCGGATGCCCGGCCGGCCGACGCCCGGCCCCTCGCTCATCGCTGAGAGACCCGTCCCTCCAACCATCGACCGTGCCGTTTCTTTGGGGGTTTCCCGGCAGTCTTTCGGCTTTCCGGGACGGGTCGGCCTGTCAAGGGTGGAGCGAAGCGACATCGCGAAGCGACGCGACGAAGGAGCGCCCTTGACAGGCCGGCACGAACCGGAAGGACGATGGGACTGCCGGGAAGCCCCCAACCCTCCCTGAGACCGCCCGAGGGGATCCCGCTCACCCGGCCCCCGCCCCGCCCCCACCCCCCAAGGGGGAGATAGCCCGCCCCCGCCGGTAACGCCGACGGGGCCGGACACCCCTCGGTGTCCGGCCCCGGCCGTCTGGTGCTGCGTATGCCGTTACTTCTTGCGGCGTCGGCCGCCCGACGCCTTCTGGGCGCGGCGGCGCTCCGCGCGGGTCAGGCCGTCGCCGCCGGAGGCGTCGGAGTCGAAGTCGCCCTCGACCACGCCGCCCTCACCGTCGACCGTCGGGGCGGAGAAGTGCAGGCGGTCCGGGCGCTGCGGGGCGTCCAGGCCCTTGGCGCGGATCTCGGGGCGGGCCGACGGGACCGGCTCCTTCACCAGGGACGGGGCCGCGTCCTGCACCGGGAGCTCCTCGACCTGCTGCTCGACCTGGACCTCCAGGTTGAACAGGTAGCCGACGGACTCCTCCTTGATGCCCTCCATCATGGCGTTGAACATGTCGAAGCCCTCGCGCTGGTACTCGACCAGCGGGTCCTTCTGGGCCATCGCGCGCAGGCCGATGCCCTCCTGGAGGTAGTCCATCTCGTAGAGGTGCTCGCGCCACTTGCGGTCGAGCACCGAGAGGACCACGCGGCGCTCCAGCTCGCGCATGACCTCCGACCCGAGGGCCTTCTCGCGCGCGCCGTACTGCTCGTGGATGTCGTCCTTGACGGACTCGGCGATGAACTCGGCGGTGATGCCCGCGCGGTCGCCGGCCGCCTCCTCCAGTTCGTCCACCGTGACCTTGAGGGGGTAGAGCTGCCGGAAGGCGCCCCACAGCCGGTCGAGGTCCCACTCCTCGGCGAAGCCCTCGACGGTCTCGGCGGAGATGTAGGCGTCGATGGTGTCGTCCATGAAGAAGCGCACCTGCTCGTGCAGGTCCTCGCCCTCCAGGACGCGGCGGCGCTCGCCGTAGATGACCTCGCGCTGGCTGTTGAGGACCTCGTCGTACTTCAGGACGTTCTTGCGGGTCTCGAAGTTCTGGGTCTCGACCTGCGACTGCGCGGACGCGATCGCGCGGGTCACCATCTTGTTCTCGATCGGGACGTCGTCCGGCACGTTGGCCATGGCCATGACGCGCTCGACCATCTGGGCCTTGAACAGGCGCATCAGGTCGTCGCCCAGCGAGAGGTAGAAGCGCGACTCGCCCGGGTCGCCCTGGCGGCCGGAGCGGCCGCGGAGCTGGTTGTCGATGCGGCGCGACTCGTGGCGCTCGGTGCCGAGCACGTACAGGCCGCCGAGCTCCTTGACCTCTTCGAACTCGGCCTTGACGGCCGCCTCGGCCCTGGCGAGGGCCTCGGGCAGGGCGTGCGCCCACTCCTCGATGTGCTCCTCCGGGTCGAGGCCGCGCTGGCGCAGCTCCGCCTCGGCGAGGTCGTCCGGGTTGCCGCCGAGCTTGATGTCGGTACCGCGGCCGGCCATGTTCGTGGCGACGGTGACGGCGCCGCGGCGGCCGGCCTGGGCGACGATCGTGGCCTCGCGCTCGTGCTGCTTGGCGTTGAGGACCTCGTGCGGGATGCCGCGCTTGGAGAGCTGCTGCGAGAGGTACTCGGACTTCTCGACCGACGTCGTGCCGACGAGGATCGGCTGGCCCTTCTCGTGCTTCTCGGCGATGTCGTCGACGACGGCGGCGAACTTGGCGACCTCGGTCCGGTAGATGAGGTCGGGCTGGTCCTTGCGCTGCATGCCCCGGTTGGTGGGGATGGGGACGACGCCGAGCTTGTAGATCTGGTGGAACTCGGCGGCCTCGGTCATGGCCGTACCGGTCATGCCGGACAGCTTCGAGTAGAGGCGGAAGAAGTTCTGCAGGGTGATCGTGGCGAGGGTCTGGTTCTCGTCCTTGATGTCCACCCCTTCCTTCGCCTCGATGGCCTGGTGCATGCCCTCGTTGTAGCGGCGGCCGGCGAGGATGCGGCCGGTGTGCTCGTCGACGATCATGACTTCGCCGTCGATGACGACGTAGTCCTTGTCGGCCTTGAAGAGCTCCTTGGCCTTGATCGCGTTGTTGAGGTAGCCGACGAGCGGGGTGTTGACCGACTCGTAGAGGTTGTCGATGCCGAGCCAGTCCTCGACCTTGGCGACACCGGCCTCGTGGATGCCGACGGTGCGCTTCTTCTCGTCGACCTCGTAGTCGCCGGTCTCCTCGATGCCCTTGAGGGGGTTGCCGGCCTCGCCCTTGGTCAGGCGGGTGACGAGCTTGGCGAAGTCGGCGTACCACTTGGTGGCCTGGTCGGCCGGGCCGGAGATGATCAGCGGGGTGCGGGCCTCGTCGACGAGGATGGAGTCGACCTCGTCGACCACGGCGAAGTTGTGGCCGCGCTGCACCAGCTCGTCCTGCGACCACGCCATGTTGTCGCGCAGGTAGTCGAAGCCGAACTCGTTGTTCGTGCCGTACGTGATGTCGCACCCGTACTGCTCGCGGCGCTGGGCCGGCGACATGTTGGCCAGGATGCAGCCGATGCTCAGGCCGAGGAACTTGTGGACGCGGCCCATCATCTCGGAGTCGCGCTCGGCGAGGTAGTCGTTCACCGTGATCAGGTGGACGCCCTTGCCGGACAGCGCGTTCAGGTAGGCGGGGAGCGTGCCGACGAGGGTCTTGCCCTCACCGGTCTTCATCTCGGCGACGTAGCCGAGGTGCAGCGCCGCGCCGCCCATGATCTGCACGTCGTAGTGCCGCTGGCCGAGGACTCGCTTGGCGGCCTCGCGGACGGTGGCGAAGGCCTCCGGCAGCAGGTCGTCCAGGCTCTCGCCGTCCTGGTAGCGCTGCTTGTACTCGTCCGTGAGCGCGCGCAACTCGGCGTCGGAGAGGTTGACGAAGTCCTCTTCGATGGAGTTGACCTGGTCCGCGATGCGGTGCAGTTTGCGCAGGATCTTGCCTTCGCCTGCACGCATGAGCTTGTTGAAGACGGACACTGAGGCTGGTCTCCTTGCCGGTCGGGCCTGGGCACTTTACGTAGCCGGGCACGGCAGGTGGGCCCCACCGCAACGGCCATCGTAAGCGAGGACGTGGTCGCGTCGGGAGGTCCGCCGTGTCCGCAGGGCACGGGCGCCCGGAATGAGAACGTACGGGGGACGGATTCGGTGCCGGGGTGGACGAAAACCCCTCGCCCGGGTTACCCGGCGCGGCAACAATCCGTTCATGGAACCCGTCACGCTGGCCACCGAGCGCCTCCTGCTGCGCCCCTTCGCCCCCTCGGACGCCGAGGAGGTGTACGCCGCCTGCCAGGACCCCGAGATCCAGCGCTGGACGCTGGTGCCCTCCCCGTACGAGCGGGCGCACGCCGAGGCGTGGGTCACGCACGTCTCACGGAGCGCCTGGCTGGAGGACCGCGAGTACGGCTTCGCGGTGCGGCTCGGCGCGGAGGGCGCCGAGGGGCCGCTGGTGGCGGCGGTGGGGGTGCACGTGCGCGGCCCCCAGGGGTACGAGGTCGGCTACTGGGCCGCGAAGGAGCACCGGGGCAGCGGCTACGTCGCCGAGGCGGTCGCGGGGGTCGCCCGGTGGCTGTTCACCGAGGTCGGCGCCGGCCGGCTGGAGTGGCGCGCCGCCGTGGGCAACGCGGCCTCCCGGGCCGCCGCCGAAAAGGCCGGGTTCCGCTTCGAGGGCACCCTGCGCGGCGCGCTCGACCACCGCGGCACCCTGCGCGACTGCTGGGTCGCCGGACTGCTGCCCTCGGACCTCGGGCTGCCCTCCCGGCTGCCGTACCTGCCCGCTGTCAGTGCCACCCCCTAGGGTCGCGGCATGACGACGCTCTCGCTGTCCGCCGACGAGGCCCGCCGGATCGCCCTGCGCGCGCAGGGGTTCCTCGGGGCGCCCGACCGCCGGGGCGGGGTCCGCGGGGTGCTGCGCCATCTGGGTGCGGTGCAGCTGGACACCATCTCGGTCCTGGCCCGCTCGCACGAGCTGATCCCGTACGCGCGGCTGGGCGCGGTGGGCCGGGACGCGGTGGAGAAGGCGTACTGGTCGGACAGTCACGCTTTCGAGTACTGGTCGCACGCGGCGTGCATCCTGCCGATCGAGGAGTGGCCGCACTTCGCCTTCCGCCGCCGGGCCCGGCGGGCGCGCGGCCACCGCTGGCACGTCCTGGAGGACAAGGACCGGTCGACGCGGGCGGTGCTGGACCGGCTGAAGGCCGACGGTCCGCTGACCTCGACCGAGCTGGGCGGCGCGAAGAACGGCGGAGAGTGGTTCGAGTGGTCCGAGACCAAGATCGCGGTGGAGTGGCTGCTCGACACCGGTGAGGTGGTCTGCGCCGAGCGGCGCGGCTGGAAGCGGGTCTACGACCTGGCCGAGCGGGCCGTCCCGGACGCGCTGCTCCACGACGACCTGGACGACCGCGAGTGCCTGCGCCGGCTGGTCGCGCTGGCCGGGCAGTCGCTGGGGGTCGGCACCCGCGCGGACATCGCGGACTACCACCGCCTCAAGGGCGAGCAGGTCGACGCGGTGATCGCGGACTCCGGGCTGGTGCCGGTGGAGGTCGAGGGGTGGGGGAAGCCCGCCTGGGCGGATCCGCGGGCGCTGGCCGCGGCGCCGAGCGGCCGCCACCGTACGACCCTGCTGTCCCCGTTCGACTCGCTGGTCTGGGACCGGCCGCGGACGGAGCGGATCTTCGGGTTCACCCACCGGCTGGAGGCGTACGTGCCCAAGCCGCAGCGGATACACGGGTACTTCGCGATGCCGCTGCTGGCCGGCGGGCGGCTCCAGGGCCGGGTCGACCCGGCCCGTGAGGGCCGCACGCTGGTGGCCCGCCAGGTCTCCCTGACGACCCCGCGGGCGGCGCCCGCGATGGCGCGGGCGCTGCGGGAGGCCGCGGGCTGGGTGGGCTGCGACGCGGTCCGCGTCGAGCGCGCGCAGTCGCCGGCGGAGGCGGCCGCGATCACGGCGGAGCTGGCGACGCTGGGAGCCTGACGGCGGGGGCGGGCGGCGGCCAGCGGTCAGCGGTCAGCGGTCAGCGGTCAGCGGACGGACGCGGTCAGCGGATCTCCAGGATCTTCTCCCGCATCGCGTACACGACGGCTTCCATCCGGGAGTGCAGCTGGAGCTTCTCCAGGATGTTGCGGACGTGGTTCTTGACGGTGTTCTCGGAGATGAACAGCTGCTTGGCGATGTCCCGGTTGTTCATGCCCGTGGCCACCAGCTTGAGGACTTCGAGTTCCCGGTCCGTCAGCCGCGGCGCCGGGACCAGCCGCCGCTCGTCGGTGCGCTGGATCATCGACTTGAACTCGGTGAGCAGCTTCGACGCCATCGACGGGCTGATCTGGGACTGGCCGTCCGCGACCGCGCGGATCGCCGTCGCCACCTCGTCGGTGGAGATCTCCTTGAGGAGGTAGCCGGTGGCGCCCGCCTTGATCGCGTCGTAGAGGTCGGCCTCCTCGTCGCTGATCGTCAGCATGATGATCTTCGCGGAGGGGGCGACCTCCTTGATCGAGGTGCACGCCTCGATGCCGCCGCGCCGGGGCATCCGCACGTCCATCAGCACGATGTCGGGCAGCAGGTCGGCGGCCTTGTCCACGGCCTCCGCCCCGTCCCCGGCCTCGCCGACGACCTGGATGTCCTCCTCCTGGGCGAGGACGATCTCCAGTCCGCGCCGGAAGAGGGCGTGGTCGTCGACCACGAGCACCCGGATCGGCTCCCCGGCCGGGTCCTGCGCCCCATGACAGTCGGCGCCGTCGTCGTCGCGCGCCGGACCGAAGCCGTCCGCCATCGTTCCTCCCCCTGCATGTGCTGAGCTGCTGGGCCAACCCGGCCGGGCCGGCCGCCGGTTGACTGCCCGACATGATTCCATGCCCGCGCTACGGGACGGGGTGCTGGCGGAATCCATATGGCTCATACGAGTCATACAGGTGCCCCTGCGGAACGCCGTGCGTTCCGCAGGGGCAATGGTTGAATTTCAGCCTCCGAGCGCGCCGCCCGCGCCCGCTCCCGAGGGCTCCGAGCTGGACGCCCCGTCGGGGTCGACGTGGATGACGCCGTAGTCGTAGGCGTGGCGCCGGTAGACGACGCTGGGCATCTTGGTCTCGGAGTCGACGAACAGATAGAAGTCGTGGCCGACCAGTTCCATTTCGTACAGAGCCTGGTCGAGCGACATCGGCCGTGCCGAGTGGGTCTTCTCGCGGACGATGAGCGGGCCTTCGCCCTGCACCTCCAGGGAACCGATCCGCTTGACCGGGACCCCTTCCTCCATGTCCTCGTAGACCGGCTCGCCGTTGCTGTTGAGGGTTGCGACGCCGGCCACGTGGTCGGCGACCTCGGCCGCCGAGAGCCGTCCGGTGCCACGGCGGGTGAAGCGCTTGTCGTGCTGCTTGCGCAGCCGGGCCTCCAGCTTGTCCTGTGCCAGGTCGAGTGCCGCGTACGGGTCGGCGGCGGCGGCCTCGGCCCGGATCACCGGGCCCCGCGAGTGCAGGGTGATCTCCACGCGGTCGGAACGGTCGGCCTGGCGCGGGTTGTGCTCCTTGGACACCTCGACGTCCAAGCTGATCACCTTGGCGTCGAGCTTCTGGATCCGCTCCGGATTCAGCTTCTCGGCCACGTGCTTGCGGAACCGCTCGGGCACCTCGGTCTTGCGGCCCTTGACGACGATGTCCACGCAGAACTCCGTTCCCGGAGACCCCCGCTCTGGGCGGCGGAGCGTCTCCCTTTCGCACCAGGCTCCGGTGAACACCGGAGCCTCGGACTTGGCGACTTTCACCTCCTCCTCCCCCATCGGCAAGATCTACATCCCACCGACTTCGGAGTAGAGAGAGCCCCCCTCACAGGTACTGCACACGAAGATTCCAATTAACAGACGGACTGCTGCTCCGATACCCGGGGCCGAAGGTTCGCCAGTTCCTCACAACCGAACATATCTCTCAAAGCCGGTTGTCGGCACCCGCTACCGAAACGTACCTCCGATCAGGTGGGTCTTCCCTCTTACTACCTGCAACGATGCGCATTCCCCAGTGGTTCCAAATCTATTCACAAGATTTTTGCCCTGTCCGGGTTGCCGCCGTTCGGCGCGAAGGAACCGGCCGGAGCGGCCACCACGGCAGCAGCCTCCGCCCGCAGACCCGCCGCGCGCAACGCCCTCGCCGCCTCCGCCAGCGTGGCTCCGGTGGTGATCACGTCGTCCACCAGCACGATCCGAGCCCCCGCCGCCGGCGCGGCCCCGCCCGGACGCACCTCCAGGGCCCCCGCCAAGTTCTCCCGGCGCTCCCGGGCCCCCAGGCCCGCCTGGTCCGCGACGGCCCGCCGCAGCCGCAGCACGGGCGCCACGCGCGCGGCCGCACCGGCCCCGCGCAGCCGCCCGGACGCGGCCAGGGCGATCCGCCGCGCCGGGTCGTGCCCGCGCGCCCGCACCGCCCGCCGCGCGGAGGGCACCGGCACCAGCACGAGCTCCGCCCCGCCCGCGGCCCCGCCGCCGGTCCCGGCCGCGCGGGCCACCGCCGCCGCCAGGGCCGCCCCGAGCGGGCCGGCCAGGGGCAGCGCCCCGCGCTCCTTGTGGGCCAGCACGACCGCCCGTACGGCGTCCTCGTACCGGGCCGCCGCGTACACCGCGGGCAGCCCCGCCGGACCCGCCCGCCGCGCCGCGGGACGCACCCGGCCCGCACCCGTACCGCTCAGGGCGCCCCGGCACGCCCCGCACAGCACCACGCGGGCGGCCCCGCAGCCGGCGCAGTCCGCCGGCAGGACCAGCCCGGCCAGCTCACGCCACCACTCCCGCACGCATCCACCCTGCCGCGCCGGACGCGGGCCCGCGACCCCTGTGGAAAACCCGCGCCGGAAACCCGCGCCGGAGGTGCCGGCCCTCAGCCCGGGTAGACCGGCAGCCGGCCGCCCGCCGCGACCGTGCGCCACTGCGCGCCCGACGGCAGCCACACGATGCCGTCCTCACCGAAGCCCACCACCGGCTTGCCCTCGTCCTCCGAGGCCGCGATCGCGCTCAGCCCCGTCGCGCCGGGCAGGCTCGCGGCGACCATCGACCCGTCGGACAGCATGTAGCGGGCCTGGTCCACGCCGCCGCTCTCCCGGCCCACCACCAGCAGCCGGCCGCGCGGCGCCCAGCTCATCGCCGTCACCTCCGCCATCTGCGGGGCCGCCGGGCGCAGCTCGCGCACCGAGATCCGGGGGGAGTCCCCCTTGCCCTCGGGCCGCTCGATCCGCCCGATGAACAGGTTCTTGCGGGTGCCGTCCTTCTCCACCAGGAGCGCGATGCGCACCCCGTCAGAGGAGGCCTTCAGCCCGCTGATCTTCCCGCCGTCGAGACCGGCGACGTCCACCTTCTGCGGGGTGCCGGTACCGGCGGGCACCCGCCACAGGCCCTGGGTCTGCGGGTCGAGGTCGGCGATCCACAGGTCGCCCTGCGCGTCCCAGCTGGGCGCGGTGAGCTTCCCCGACTTGCTGGTCAGCAGCGGCTGCTGCGGCATGGGGCCCGCCGTCGTCAGCGTCACCACGAAGAGGTTGTGCCCGTCCTCGGAGACGACCGCGGCACGCTTCTCGTCGTACGTCACGGCCGCCGAACCCACCTTGAAACCGGCGGCGGTGGCCAGCGGGCCGGGGGCCGGCTCCGGCTTGTCCTGCTGCTGCTCGCTGTTGGCGTCGAGCATCATCCGGACGAGCCTGGCGTCCTTGTCCACGTAGTACTGGTGCTCCGGCGACGGCGGCCGGTTGGCGATGGCCGCCGCGGTCGAGCCGGTGACCCAGCACAGCGAGGACTTGCCGTCGGACTTGAGCAGTTCGACCCGGTCCAGCTTGGAGGTCGTCAGGTCCCGCACGGTGTAGAGGAGTTGGGTGGCCATCTTCTGGCACTGCAGCTGCGCGACCTCCACGGCGCTCTTGTTGAGCGGGACGCGCAGGGTGTTCTGGCCGTCGTACGAGAGGGACTTGGTGCCCTCGCGCAGTTCGCTGCCGGTGGGGAACGCGGTGGAGACGACCGGGCCGAGCCACTTGGACGGGCCGGCCAGCAGGGACTGCACGGTCTGCGTGGTCGGGTCCATGCGGGAGTCGGGGTCGGTGCGCTGGCGCACGTACACCGGGTCGGCGACGAGGGTGTTGCCCGCGAAGTAGTACTTGTTGACGGGCTTGTAGATGCGCTGGAAGTCGGACTCGCTCAGGACCAGGCTGCTGGGCGGGGTCGCGATCCGCCACTGCTTGTTGACCTGGACCAGCTGGAGGTACTCCTCGTAGCGTCCGCCGCCGGTCTCCGGCTGGTAGGCGCTGCGCTCGTCCACGGTCGCGAGCTTCTTGCCGAAGATCTTCCAGCGCGGTTCCTCGGACTCCTTCTCCTTGTCGCCCGGTGCGGGGACCCGGCCGAGGCCGGCGGAGAGCACGGTGACGGCCGAGCCGGGCCGCCAGTTCGCCGCGGCGCTCTGGGTGAGGTACTTGCGGGCCGTCGCCAGCTGCGGGTCGTCGCTGGTCATGGCTTCGAGGAAGCCGTCGACGATGTCGGCGGGGCTGGCCTTGTCGGCCGGCGGCACGCCGAAGACGCGGACCTGCGAGTCGACGCCCTGCGAGGCCTCCACCCGGCGGATCTCGCCGCGGTCGGGCATGGAGGCGCAGCCGCCGACCAGCAGGCCGACGGCCCCCAGGGCCAGCGCCACCAGGCTGCCCCGGTGCCGCCCGGCCGCCCGGGTCCGTGCGCTCAGTGCGCTCCGTACGCCCGGTGAGCCCGGTGCGCCCCGGCCGCCTGCCGACGCGCGCTCAGCGTCCTCCACCGGATCCATCCTCCTGTGCTGCGCTCTGGTCGGCGGGCCTGGCCACGACGCGGGAGCCGTTGCCGGGCAGCGCCGTGGGGTCGGCGGGCACCGGCAGGGCGGTGGTGACCGCCGGCCTCGGCGGTATCGGGTCGCGCTCGGTGCGCTCGGTGCGCCCGTCGGGGTGGCTGCCGGGCCCGGCGGCCTCGGCCGCGGCGCGGGCCCGGTTGCCGCGGGAGTCCTCGGGCTCCAGCGGGATCGGGGATCCGCGCAGGGGCTCGTCGGCGGTGCGGGGCAGGGTGAGGCGGAACTGGGAGCCTCCGCCGGGCTCGCCCCAGGCCTGGAGCCAGCCGCCGTGCAGGCGGGCGTCCTCGACGGCGATGGACAGGCCGAGGCCGGTGCCGCCGGTGGTGCGCGCCCGGGCGGGGTCGGCCCGCCAGAAGCGGTTGAAGACGCGGGTGGCCTCGCCGGGCTTGAGCCCGACGCCGTAGTCGCGGACGGCGACGGCGACGGCCCCGCCGGCCGAGGCGAGGCGGACCACGACGTCGCGGCCCTCGCCGTGCTCGACGGCGTTGACGACGAGGTTGCGCAGCACCCGCTCCACGCGGCGGGCGTCGGCCTCGGCTATGACGGGCTGGGTGTCGCCGAGGACCCGGATCCGGGTGCCCTTGTGCTCGGCGAGCGGTTCGGCGCCGTCGATGACGCGGCGTACGACGTCCCGCAGGTCGATGGGCTCGGCCTGGAGGTCGGCGGCGCCCGCGTCGAAGCGGCTGATCTCCAGCAGGTCGGAGAGGAGCGACTCGAAGCGGTCGAGCTGTCCGGCGAGCAGTTCGGCGGAGCGCGCGGTGACCGGGTCGAAGTCGACGCGGGCGTCGTGGATGACGTCGGCGGCCATGCGGACGGTCGTCAGCGGGGTGCGCAGCTCGTGCGAGACGTCCGAGACGAACCGGCGCTGCAACCGGGACAGGTCCTCCAGCTGCTGGATCTTGAGCTGGAGGTTCTGGGCCATCTTGTTGAACGCCTCGCCCAGACGGGCGATGTCGTCCTCGCCGGTGACCTTCATCCGCTCCTGGAGCCGCCCGGCCGAGAGCCGCTCGGCGATGCCGGCGGCCATCCGGACCGGAGTGACGACCTGGCGCACCACGAGCCAGGCGATGGCGCCGAGCAGCACGACCACGAACACCCCGGCCGTGGCGATGGTGACCTTGACCAGGTTGAGGGACTCCTCCTCCTGGGTGAGCGGGAAGAGGTAGTACAGGTCGTACGGGTCGCCGTTGATGTCGGTGAGCCGCTTGCCGATGACCAGCGCCGGCTCCGGGGTCTTCTCCCCGGCCCCGGCGGTGTACCGGATCTGCCAGAAGGTCTTGAAGGTGCCGGTGGCGTGGTTGACGGAGCGGCGCAGCGTGAGCGGGACGCTCGCGGTCGGGTCGACGTTGCCGGAGGCGCGGGCGCCCTTGACGCCCTGGGCTCCGGGCGCGGTCTGCTCGCCGGTGCCCGTGCCGGCGCCGAGGGCGACCACCTCGAAGGCGGTCTGGCCGCCGCTGGCGAGCTGCTTGACGAGCGAGTTCATCCAGGTGCTGGCGTCCCGGCCGACCTTGTTGTCGGTGGCGTCGGGGCCGTCGACGGCGAAGGGCGTGTTGGCCTTCTCCTGTGCGACCGCGAACCCTCCGGCGGCCTGGCTCTGGGCGGCCTCCTCCTTGGCGTCGAGGAGCCCCTTGGAGACCTGGGCGATGACGACGAAGCCGAGCGCGAGGACCACGGCGAGCGACATCAGCAGGGTGGCGGCGACCACCCGGAGCTGGATGTTGCGCCGCCAGATGCGGACAGCCGGAAGCAGCGGCCGGCGTACGAGGCGTACGAACAGCCGCAGGAGGGGGCCGCCGGGTGCTCCGTCGGTTATGTGACGGAGCTGCCGGCCGCCCCGCAGGACTCCCCGCCAGGAGCCGCCCCGGGACTTGCCGGGCGGCACCTCAGCTGGGTCCGGCCTTGTAGCCGACACCGCGCACCGTCACGACGATCTCGGGGCGCTCCGGATCCTTCTCGACCTTGGAGCGGAGCCGCTGCACGTGCACGTTGACCAGGCGGGTGTCCGCCGCGTGCCGGTAGCCCCAGACCTGCTCCAGCAGCACCTCGCGGGTGAAGACCTGCCAGGGCTTGCGGGCGAGCGCGACCAGCAGGTCGAACTCCAGCGGGGTGAGTGCGATGGAGGCGCCGTCGCGCTTGACCGAGTGGCCGGCGACGTCGATGACCAGGTCACCGATGACGAGCTGCTCGGGCGCGGGCTCCTCCGACCGGCGCAGGCGGGCCCGGATGCGGGCCACCAGCTCCTTCGGCTTGAACGGCTTGACGATGTAGTCGTCGGCGCCGGACTCCAGGCCGACCACGACGTCCACGGTGTCGCTCTTGGCGGTGAGCATGACGATCGGCACGCCCGACTCGGCGCGGATCAGCCTGCACACCTCTATGCCGTCCCGTCCGGGCAGCATGAGGTCGAGCAGCACGAGGTCCGGCTTCGCCTCCCGGAAGGCAGCCAGTGCCTTGTCACCGTCCGCTACGAACGACGGCTCAAAACCTTCTCCACGCAGCACAATGCCGAGCATCTCGGCCAGCGCGGTGTCGTCGTCGACGACGAGGACGCGTCCCTTCATGGTTGACATCATCCCATTAGCTAATCGTTACCCGGCGGTGAGCTGCCCCACAGCCAAAAGGGCTGGAAATCGCCCCTCGGACCTGCGTGGAGATCAGGACGACCAGTCTGCCCCGGATCCGCGCGACAATTGAAGGGCGAGCGGCGCGGGATCCGGGGGGCAACCGGTGATCCGGGGACGGCCCGACCGATCCGAGCGCCCCCATGGCACGATGGCAGCCGACCAGCGCGCCCGCCACGGCAGGTGCACGTGAAGGAGCGACGATGACTGACTCTCCGGGCTGGGCCGCGCCCGGATCCCCGTCCGACGGCCAGGGCTCCGACGCCGACCGGCCGGCCGCTCAGCCGTCCGGCACCGGCCCCGCCTCCGGCGAGGGCACCACGGGCACCACACCCTCCCAGGCCCCCGGCCCCGCCGCCGACGCCAAGTGGTCCGCCGCCCAGCCGCCGCCCGGCCAGTGGTCCAGCCCCGCACCCGGCCAGACCCCGCAGCCCGCCGCCCCGCCCGCACAGCCGCAGGCCGCCGGATGGGGCACCCGGCCCGGCAGCCCCTACCAGTACCCCGGCGGCTGGGGCAGCACCCCGCCCGCCGCCAAGCCCGGCATCATCCCGCTGCGCCCCCTGGGCCTCGGCGAGATCCTCGACGGCGCCGTCGGCACCCTGCGCGGCCACTGGCGCTCCGTCCTCACCATCAGCCTCGTCGTCGCCGCCCTCACCCAGATCGCCCTGCTCCTCATCCAGCGCACCTGGCTGAACGACCTCCCCACCGCCGACGAGAACCTCACCCCCTCCCAGGCCGTCGACCTCATGGGCGACACCGCCGTGGTCTACGCCTCCCAGTACTTCCTGGAGATCCTCGGGCTGATCCTCGTCACCGCCCTGCTCGCACCCGTCGTCAGCCGCGCGGTCCTCGGCCAGGCCTCCACCCTCTCCGACACCCTCAAGGCCGTACGACCGCTCACCGCGCGCATGCTCGCCCTCACCGGCCTGCTGCTCCTGGGCGCCGTCGCCGCCGTCCTCCTCCCGCTCCTCCCCGGCATCCTCACCGGCAGCGCCGCACTGACCGCCCTCGGCATCCCCGTCGGCCTCGTCCTCCTCGCCTGGTTCTACGTCGCCTTCGTGCTGGCCCCGCCCGCACTGATGCTGGAACGCGGCTCGGCCGTCGCCGCCCTCAAGCGGTCCGCGAAGCTGGTCAAGGGCTCCTGGTGGCGGATCTTCGGCATCAGCCTGCTGATCTGGCTGATCCGCACCATCACCGCCATGGTGATCGTGATGCCCTTCGCCGGCATCGCCCTGATCGTGTCCCCCGAGGGCCTCTCCGGCTTGCTGGACGGCACCGCCGCCCTCAGCTGGTCCTTCCTCCTCATCAGCGCGATCGGCGGCGTCGTAGGCGCCACCGTCACCGTCCCGATGCAGACGGGCGTCACCACCCTCCTCTACATCGACCAGCGCATCCGCCGCGAAGCCCTCGACCTGGAGCTCGCCCGCGCCGCCGGCCTCCACGGCTACGGCACCACCACCGCCGAACGACCCGGAGGCTGACACGCCGATGAGCACGGGGGGACTCATCACCATCGCCGGAGGCGACACACCACCACTGACCACCCCGCGCGACGCAGCCCGCGAGGCGGCCGAACGCGAGCTGGCCAAGCCCGCCTACCACCAGGACGAGCCCGGGCTGCTCCAGCGCGCCCTGGACCGCTTCTGGGAGTGGCTGGGGGACTTCTTCGACCGCGCCTCCGGAGCCACCCCCGGCGGCTGGACCGGCCTGCTCACCATCGCCGTACTGGTCCTCCTCGTCATCGCCGCCCTCTGGTGGCGGCTCGGCACCCCCCGCCGCACCGCCACCAGCACCGCCGCCCTCTTCACCGAAGGCCCCCGCAGCGCCGCCGACCACCGCACCGCGGCCGACGCCCACGCCGCCGCCGGCCGCTGGAACGACGCCGTCCAGGAACGCATGCGCGCCCTCGTCCGCGCCCTGGAGGAACGCACCCTCCTCGACCCCCGCCCCGGCCGCACCGCCGACGAGGCCGCCGCCGAAGCCGCCCTCACCCTCCCCGCGCACGCCGCCGACCTGCACGCCGCCGCCCGCGCCTTCGACGACGTCACCTACGGCGGCCGCACCGCCGACGCCGACGCCTACGCCCGCCTGCGCACCCTCGACCTCACCCTGGAACGCGCCAAGCCGCTCCTGACGGGACCCTCCGCATGACCGGCCCCAGCGCCCCCGCCCCGACCTCCACCGCCCCCACCGGCGCCCAGCGCTGGGCCCGCGCCCGCGGCCTCCTCCTCGGCCTCGGCATCCTCCTCGCCGCCGCCGTCACCCTCGCCGCACTCCAGGCCGGCGACCACCACGGCCGCCTCGACCCCCGCTCCGTCGACCGCGACGGCAGCCGCGCCCTCGCCCAGCTCCTGGGAGAACGCGGCGTCACCACCCGCGTCGTCACCAGCGCCGAAGAAGCCGCCGCCGCTGCCGGCCCCCGCACCACCCTCCTCGTCACCGACCCCGACCTGCTCGGCGAACCCCAGCGACGCGCCATCCGCTCCGCCATCGACCTCTCCGGCGGCCGCACCGTCCTCATCGCCCCCAGCAGCCTCAGCCTCCCCGACCTGGCCCCCGCCACCCACACGAGGTCCTTCGCCCACCGCGACGACCTCGACCCCGCCTGCGCCCTCCCCGCAGCAACCACCGCCGGCCGCGCCGGCACCGGCGACGGCCTCCGCTACACCACCACCCACCCCGGAGCCACCGCCTGCTACCCCAGCGACGGCCACCCCACCGTCCTCGTACTCCCCAGCACCACCAAGGGCGGCGACACCGTCCTCCTCGGCTCCGAGCGCTTCCTCCTCAACGAACACCTCGCCGAGGAGGGCAACGCCTCCCTCGCCCTCCAGCTCCTCGGCTCCCGCCCCGACCTCGTCTGGTACCTCCCCACCCTCGCGGACATGCCCGCCGACACCCCCGCCGACCAGAAGAGCCTCCTCGACCTCCTCCCCTCCGGCTGGCTCTGGGCCCTGCTCCAGCTCTTCGCCGCCGCCGCCCTCGCCGCCCTCTGGCGCGCCCGCCGGCTCGGCCCCCTCGTCACCGAGAACCTCCCCGTCGCCATCCGCGCCTCCGAGACCACCGAGGGCCGCGCCCGCCTCTACCGCAAGACCTCCGCCCGCGACCGCGCCGCCACCGTCCTGCGCGCCGCCGCCCGCGAACGCCTCGCCGCACTCGTCGGCGTACCGCCCGCCCAGGCCCACGACCCCGCCACCCTGGTCCCCGCCGTGGCCGCCCGACGGCCCCGGGCCGCCGGACCCGACACGGCCACCACCCTCTTCGGCACCACCCCAGCCGACGACGCGGCACTCGTCGCGCTCGCCGACCACCTCGACGCCCTCGAAAGAGAGGTCCGCACCTCATGACGGCCACCACGGACAGCGCCCGCTCCTCCCTGGAAGCGCTCCGCACCGAAATCTCCAAGGCCGTGGTCGGCCAGGACTCCGCCGTCACCGGACTCGTCGTCGCACTCCTGTGCCGCGGCCACGTCCTCCTCGAAGGCGTCCCCGGAGTCGCCAAGACCCTCCTCGTCCGCGCCCTCGCCGCCTCCCTCGACCTCGACACCAAGCGCGTCCAGTTCACCCCCGACCTGATGCCGAGCGACGTCACCGGCTCCCTCGTCTACGACGCCCGCACCGCCGAGTTCTCCTTCCAGGACGGCCCCGTCTTCACCAACCTCCTCCTCGCCGACGAGATCAACCGCACGCCCCCCAAGACCCAGTCCTCCCTCCTGGAAGCCATGGAGGAACGCCAGGTCACCGTCGACGGCACCCCGCGCCGGCTCCCCGACCCCTTCCTCGTCGCCGCCACCATGAACCCCGTCGAGTACGAGGGCACCTACCCCCTCCCCGAAGCCCAGCTCGACCGCTTCCTCCTCAAACTGACCGTCCCCCTCCCCTCCCGCGAGGACGAGATCGGCGTCCTCACCCGGCACGCCGCCGGCTTCGACCCCCGCGACCTGCACGCCGCCGGCATCCGCCCCGTCGCCGGCGCCCGCGAACTCGAAGCCGCCCGCAAGGCCGTCGAGGACACCACCGTCTCCCCCGAGATCGCCGCCTACGTCGTCGACCTCTGCCGCGCCACCCGCGAATCGCCCTCCCTCACCCTCGGCGTCTCCCCCCGCGGCGCGACCGCCCTCCTCGCCACCTCCCGCGCCTGGGCCTGGCTCACCGGCCGCGACTACGTCACCCCCGACGACGTCAAGGCCCTCGCCCTGCCCACCCTGCGCCACCGCGTACAGCTGCGCCCCGAAGCCGAGATGGAAGGCGTCACCGCCGACTCCGTCATCTCCGCGATCCTCACCCACGTCCCCGTCCCCCGCTGATGGCCCTCACCGGACGCGCCGCCCTGCTCGCGGCCCTCGGCAGCCTCCCCGTAGGCCTCCTCGAACCCAGCTGGACGGGCCTCCTCGCCGTCAACGGCACCATCGGCCTCGCCTGCGCGGTCGACTACGCCCTCGCCGCCCCCGTACGCGGCCTGCAACTCACCCGAACGGGTGCCACCGCAGTCCGCCTCGGCGACACCGCCGACGTCGACCTCACCGTCACCAACCCCGGCACCCGCACCCTGCGGGCCCGCATCCGCGACGCCTGGCCCCCCAGCAGCTGGCACCCCGGCACCGAAACGGACGCCTCCCGCCACACCCTGACCGTCCCCGCCGGCGAACGCCGCCGCGTCACGACCCGCCTGCGCCCCACCCGGCGCGGCGACCGCAAGGCCGCGCTCGTCACCATCCGCTCGTACGGCCCGCTCGGCCTCTGCGCCCGCCAGGGCAACCACGACGTCCCCTGGACGGTCCGCGTCCTGCCGCCCTTCACCAGCCGCAAGCACCTCCCGTCCCGCCTCGCACGGCTCCGTGAACTCGACGGCCGCACCAGCCTGCTGACCCGCGGCGAGGGCACCGAGTTCGACAGCCTCCGCGACTACGTGCCCGGCGACGACACCCGCTCCATCGACTGGCGCGCCACCGCCCGCCAGCAGAAGGTCGCCGTCCGCACCTGGCGCCCCGAACGCGACCGCCACATCCTGATCTGCCTCGACACCGGCCGCACCTCGGCCGGCCGCGTCGGCGACGCCCCCCGCCTGGACTCCGCCATGGACGCGGCCCTGCTCCTGACCGCCCTGGCCACCCGCGCCGGCGACCGCGTCGACCTCCTGGCCCACGACCGCCGCCCCCGCGCCCAGGTCCAGGCCCGCTCGGCGGCCGACACCCTCCCGGCCTTCGTCAACGCCATGGCCGGCCTCGAACCCGAACTGGTCGAGACGGACGCCCGCACCCTGGTCTCCACCATCCTGCGCAGCGCCCCGCGCCGCTCCCTGGTGGTCCTCCTGACGAGCCTGGACGCGGCCCCCATCGAGGAGGGCCTCCTCCCGCTCCTCCCCCGGCTCACGCAGCGCCACACGGTCATCCTGGCCTCCGTGGCCGACCCCCACATCGCCGCCATGGCCGCGGCCCGCGGCTCCCTGGACTCCGTCTACGAGGCCGCCGCGGCCACCCAGACCCAGTCCCAGCGCCGCCGCACGGCGGACCAGCTCACCCGCCACGGCGTCCACGTCGTCGACGCCACCCCCGACACCCTGGCCCCCGCCCTGGCGGACACCTACCTCGCCCTGAAGGCCGCCGGCCGTCTCTGACCCTGGATACGGTGGACCCGCCACCCGCCAGGAGGACACCATGGCCGACCTCACTCCGGAGCAGATGCGCCGCCTGCACGATTTCGCGGAGCAGCTCTCAGAACTGGCCGAGCACCAGGAAGACCAGTGGAAGGTGCAGACCACCGACGGTCAGATCTTCCTCACGATGGTGAGCCCCACGGCACCACACGGCCTGAACGCGGTGGACGCTCGACACGGGCAGCCTGAAGGCCTACCCCGCCGACTGGTGAAGCAGCAGGGCCTTTTGCGGCCCGTTCGGCCCGTAAACGCAGAAAAGCCCCGCACCAGAAGGTGCGGGGCTTTCCCACAATGATTGTTCGGCGGCGTCCTACTCTCCCACAGGGTCCCCCCTGCAGTACC
>NZ_JBWKEZ010000049.1:47096-65658 GCF_056434525.1 Streptomyces sp. NPDC044002 | reverse complement strand
CCTCAAACGCCGGCGAGGCTGTAAATAGCCCCGCCGGCGTTTGAGGCGACGGGCGCGCAGCGCCCGTACCCGGGGTCAGGGGCGGAGCCCCTGGGAACGGTGGAAGGGCGGGTAGGGGACCGCCCCGCGCAGCGGCCCACCCACCCGCAGACGACCCACCGGCCCCGGACACGCGAACCGGCCCCGCCCCGCATCCGACGGACGGAGTCCGGCGCAGCGGCGCGAAGCCGGGGAGGCCGCCCGCGGCCGAGCCGCGCAAGCGGCGCGTCAAGAGGGGAGCAGCTCGACCTGGATCTCGATCTCGACCGGCGCGTCCAGCGGCAGGACCGCCACCCCGACCGCGGAGCGCGCGTGCACGCCCTTGTCGCCGAGCACCTCGCCCAGCAGCTCGCTCGCACCGTTCAGCACGCCCGGCTGCGCCGTGAAGTCGGGGGCCGAGGCGACGAAGCCGACGACCTTCACCACACGGGCGATCTTGTCCAGGTCACCGACCACGGACTTGACGGCGGCCAGCGCGTTCAGCGCGCACGTCGCCGCGAGCTCCTTCGCCTGCTCCGCGGAGACCTCGGCACCGACCTTGCCGGTGACGGGCAGCTTGCCCTGCACCATCGGCAGCTGGCCCGCGGTGTACACGTACGCACCCGACCGGACCGCCGGCTGGTACGTGGCCAGCGGCGGGACGACCTCGGGCAGGGTCAGGCCGAGCTCGGCGATCCGGGCCTCGACGACGCCGCTCATGCCTTCTCCCGCTTGAGGTAGGCCACGAGCTGCTCGGGGTTGTTCGGGCCGGGCACGACCTGGACGAGCTCCCAGCCGTCCTCGCCCCAGGTGTCCAGGATCTGCTTGGTGGCGTGAACCAGCAGGGGGACCGTCGCGTATTCGAACTTCTTGGTCATGGGGGCGAGCGTAATGCCTGAGCGGGAGTGGTTAGGCTCGGACGCTGTGAGCAGGCTCCAGGTGGTCAGCGGCAAGGGCGGCACCGGCAAGACCACGGTCGCCGCGGCACTCGCGCTGGCCCTCGCGCGCGAGGGCAGGCGGACTCTTCTCGTGGAGGTCGAGGGCAGGCAGGGCATCGCACAGCTTTTCGGCACGGAAGCGCTCCCCTACGAGGAGCGGAAGATCGCCGTCGCGCCCGGCACGGGCGGGGGTGAGGTGTACGCGCTCGCCATCGACGCGGAACGGGCGCTGCTGGACTACCTCCAGATGTTCTACAAGCTCGGCTCGGCCGGCCGCGCCCTGAAGAAGCTCGGCGCGATCGACTTCGCGACGACGATCGCGCCCGGTCTGCGGGACGTCCTGCTGACCGGCAAGGCGTGCGAGGCGGTGCGGCGCAAGGACAAGGCCGGGCGGTTCGTCTACGACCACGTGATCATGGACGCGCCGCCGACCGGGCGGATCACCCGCTTCCTGAACGTCAACGACGAGGTGGCGGGACTGGCCCGGTTCGGGCCGATCCACAACCAGGCGCAGGCCGTCATGAAGGTGCTCAAGTCGCCGGACACGGCCGTGCACCTGGTGACGCTGCTGGAGGAGATGCCCGTCCAGGAGACCGCGGACGGGATCGACGAGCTGGTGGGGGCGGGGCTGCCCGTCGGCCGGGTGATCGTCAACATGGTGCGCCCGCACCACCTCGACGAGGACACCCTGCGCACGGCCGCGGAGGGCCACCGCGCCGGGATCGCCAAGGCCCTGTCCCGGGCGGGGCTGGGCGGGGCGCGGCGGGGCGGGCTGGCCGAGCGGCTGGTGGAGCCGCTCCTGACGCAGGCTGCCGAGCACGCGAGCCGGGTGGAGCTTGAGCGGGAGCAGCGCGCGGTGCTGGCGGGGCTCGACGTGCCGACGTACGAACTCCCCCTGCTCGGCTCGGGGATGGAGCTGGCCGGGCTGTACGAGCTGGCGGCGGAGCTGCGCAAGCAGGTGGGCGCCGAATGAGCGGGGGCGGGGAGAGCATGGGGCTGGACACGCCGCAGCGGCTGGCGGTCGACGCGCTGCTGGACGATCCGGGGACCCGGATCATCGTGTGCTGCGGCGCGGGCGGGGTCGGCAAGACCACCACCGCGGCCGCGCTGGGGGTACGGGCGGCCGAGCGCGGGCGGAAGGTGGTCGTGCTGACCATCGACCCGGCGCGCAGGCTGGCCCAGTCGATGGGGATCGACTCGCTGGACAACACCCCGCGCCGGGTGCCGGGCATAGAGCGCGGCGCCGCCGGTGACGCTGACGGTGAACTGCACGCCATGATGCTGGACATGAAGCGGACGTTCGACGAGATCGTCGAGTCGCACGCGGACGCCGAGCGGGCGCGGGCGATCCTGGCGAACCCCTTCTACCAGTCCCTGTCGGCCGGCTTCGCGGGCACGCAGGAGTACATGGCGATGGAGAAGCTGGGGCAGCTGCGGGCCCGGGACGACTGGGACCTGATCGTCGTGGACACCCCGCCGAGCCGGTCCGCGCTGGACTTCCTCGACGCGCCGAAGCGCCTGGGGTCGTTCCTGGACGGGAAGTTCATCCGGGTGCTGATGGCTCCGGCGAAGGTCGGCGGTCGGGCCGGGATGGCGTTCCTCAACGTCGGCATGTCGATGATGACCGGCACGCTGAGCAAGCTGATGGGCGCCTCGCTGCTGAAGGACGTACAGACGTTCGTGGCGGCGATGGACACGATGTTCGGAGGGTTCCGCACGCGCGCGGACGCGACGTTCCGGCTGCTCCAGGCTCCCGGTACGGCGTTCCTCGTGGTCGCGGCGCCGGAGCCGGACGCGCTGCGCGAGGCGGCGTACTTCGTGGAGCGGCTGGCCGCGGAGAAGATGCCGCTGGCCGGCCTGGTGCTGAACCGGGTGCACGGGAGCGACGCGGAACAGCTGTCGGCGGAGCGGGCACTGGCGGCCGCAGAGAATCTTGAAGAAGGCGGCATTGTCGATCAGGAGTCCGGGAAAGCTGGACTTCGTGACGCCGCCGACGACGGCTCCCCCGGTGTGGGCGACGTACATGACGTGAACGACGTACATCACGTGAACGACGTGAACGACTCGAATGACGTGGACCAGATCACCGCAGGACTGCTGCGCCTGCATGCAGAGCGGATGCAGGTGATCGCGCGTGAGCAGCGCACACGCGATCGCTTCGCCTCTCTTCACCCGGAGGTGGCGGTGGCCGAAGTGGCCGCCCTGCCCGGCGATGTGCACGACCTCGCCGGGCTGCGGGCCATCGGAGAGCGACTCGCGGCCGGGGTTCCGGCCGCAGGAGCGTAGGCGTACGTACGAGTGGTGCCGACGCGGCGCCCGGGTGGTTACCCGGCTGCCGCGTAGGTCTCGTACGACACGTCGATCTCCGCATCGACATCCACGGTGAGGATGCCCGTACTGCGTTCGTACTCCGTGCGGGCGGTTTCGAGCAGCCGTCGCCACGAGGTGACGGTGGGACGCCGGCGCAGCAAGGCGCGTCGTTCCCGCTCGGTCATGCCGCCCCACACTCCGAACTCGACACGGTTGTCGAGTGCGTCGGCCAGGCATTCGGTCCGCACCGGACACCCGGTGCACACCGCCTTGGCCCTGTTCTGTGCCGCTCCTTGAACGAACAGTTCATCCGGATCGGTAGTGCGGCAGGCTGCCTGCGCACTCCAGTCGGTAACCCAGCCCATCCCGGTGCCGTCCTCTCCCGAATCGAGGCTCCCCCACGGCGGTAGCGGCATATTCACCGCTGCCAGTTGAGGACGTTACGGAAGGCTGGGACGGCGCAACACCCCCGACGGGCCCAATCTTGAATGGTCCGAACGGACTATGGGTAAGCGGCAGATCACCCGACGGAGTGATCCAGCGACATGCCCGACCATTCCGGCGATTCGGGTGAAATCGGGGAAGCGCCGGTGAGCGGCCGTCAGGGCGAAGGGCGGGATTCGGACATGAGTCCACCCCATTCGGGAAGGGTGAAAATCAAGCCGGGGGGTTGATGTCGCACCGCACTGCTGTGACAGTTGGGGACAGCTTAGGCCAAGGCATTCGCGCGTGTCCGGCGAATGAGAACGTAGGCTGCCCTCTATGGGAAAGAAGCGCTCGGGCGCAGGGCTGACGGGGCCGCAGCAGGCCGCCAAGTTCCTCGGGGTGTCGGTTCTCTCCGGAGTCGTACTTGCCGGCATCGCGATCCCGGGCGCAGGCGCGCTGGGCCTCGCGGCCAAGGGCACGGTCGAGGGTTTCGACGAGATCCCGGCCAATCTGAAGACGCCTCCGCTGAGCCAGCGCACCACGATCCTGGATGCCGAGGGTGGCTTGATCGCCACCGTCTATTCACGGGACCGGCAGGTCGTGCCGCTCACGGCCATGTCTCCGTACATGCAGAAGGCGATCGTCGCCATCGAGGACTCGCGTTTCTACGAGCACGGCGCGGTCGACCTCAAGGGCATCCTCCGCGCGGTCAACCGCAACGCGCAGGAGGGCGGGGCGGCGCAGGGCGCCTCCACGCTCACGCAGCAGTACGTGAAGAACGTCTTCGTCGAGGAGGCAGGCGACGACGAGACGAAGGTGCGCGAGGCCCAGGAGAAGAGCCTCGGCCGCAAGATCCGCGAGCTGAAGTACTCGATCCAGGTCGAGGAGGAGCTCGGGAAGAAGAAGATCCTCGAGAACTACCTCAACATCACCTACTTCGGGCAGGGCGCCTACGGCATCGAGTCCGCCTCCCAGCGCTACTTCAGCAAGCCCGCCAAGGACCTGACGCTGGAGGAGTCGGCGCTGCTCGCCGGCCTCGTGCAGTCGCCCAGCCGGTACGACCCGGTGAACGACAGCCAGGAGGCGATGAAGCGGCGCAACGTCGTCCTGCAGCGCATGGCCGACGTCAAGGACATCTCGCAGGCCGAGGCGGACGAGGCGAAGGCGAAGCCGGTCACGCTGAAGGTGACCCGGCCCAAGAACGGCTGCATCACCGCGGTCAAGGGCGCCGGGTTCTTCTGCGACTACGTGCGCGCCACCTTCCTCTCCGACACGGTCTTCGGCAAGACCCGCGAGGAGCGGGCCAAGATCTGGAACCAGGGCGGCCTGACCATCCGCACGACGCTGGACCCGCAGTCGCAGGAGGCCGCCAACGCCTCGATCAAGGACCACGTCAACGAGGACGACTCGATCGCCACGGCCGTGACCATGGTCCAGCCGGGCACCGGCAAGGTCCTGGCGATGGGCCAGTCGAAGCCGTACGGCTTCGGGAAGAACGAGACGCAGATCAACTACTCCGTCGACAAGCGGATGGGCGGCTCCAACTTCGGCTTCCAGGTGGGCTCCACGTTCAAGCCGTTCATCGCGGCCGCCGCCATAGAGCAGGGCATGGAGCCGACGAAGGTCTACTCGGCCCCGAACAAGATGGAGTACCCGAGCCCGGTGTCGCGCTGCTCGGGCCCGGCCTGGCAGAACCTGCCGCTCGGCAACGGCAAGCTGCAGACCGCCGAGAACGAGACGCGGGACGAGATCGGCCCGTACGCGCTGCGGACGGCGATGGAGAAGTCCATCAACACCTACTTCGTGCAGATGATCTCGGACATCGGCCTCTGCCCGGTGACGGAGATGACGCAGAAGCTCGGCGTGGTCCCGGCCAGCGGGGTCAAGCTGCCCGAGGAGCCGTCCATCGCGCTCGGCTCCGCCGAGATGTCCCCGCTGACGATGGCCAACGCGTACGCCGCCTTCGCCAACCGGGGCGTCTACTGCACCCCGATCGCCCTGGAGTCGATCACCGACGCGCACGGCAAGGCGCTCACGGTGCCGAAGTCCAGGTGCGACCGGGCGATGTCCCAGGACACGGCCGACACCATCAACCAGCTGCTGCGCGGGGTCGTCGACTCCGGTACGGGTGAGCGGGCCGGCCTGACCGACCGCGACAACGCGGGCAAGACCGGTACCACCGACAACCGGTACAACGCCTGGTTCGTGGGCTACACCCCGAACCTGTCCAGCGCGGTGTGGGTCGGCTCCGGCGGCTCGAAGAAGATCTCGATGGAGGACATCACCATCGGCGGGCAGTACTACCCGAAGGTCTTCGGCGGCGGCCTGCCCGGCCCGATCTGGAAGGACGCCGTCTCGGGCGCGCTCGCCGGCCGAGAGGCCCCGAACTTCGTCGGGGCCAGCATCCCGGAGTCCCCGGTCGGTGGCGGCGGCGGCGCGGGCAACGGCAGCACCGGCGGGACCGGCGGCCGGGGCACCACGCCCCAGCCGCCCGCCACCCCGCGCAAGCCGAACAAGCCGGGCAAGCCCGGCGGTGACAACAAGCCCGGCGGCGGTGCCGCGGCCGGTGGTACCACGACCGGCGGCACCACGACCGGCGGTACCACGACCGGCGGCACGGTCCCGGTGGTCCCGGTCCCCGAGGTCCCGGTGGTCCCGGGCCCGGCGGGCGGCGGCGCCGGCGGCCCTACCCCGTAGCGGCGCAAGGACGAAGAAGGGGAGGGCCCCGGCCGGATCACCGACCGGGGCCCTCCCCTTCTTCCTGCTGTTCCTGCTGTTCCCGTCCCTACGAAAGCTGCTTCTTGACGGCTGCGGCGACCCGGCCGCCCTCCGCCAGACCCGCCACCTTCGGGTTCACGATCTTCATGACGGCGCCCATGGCCCGCGGCCCCTCGGCACCCGCCGCCTTGGCCTCCTCGACCGCCTGCGCCACGATCGCGGTCAGCTCGTCGTCGCTGAGCTGCTTGGGCAGGTAGGCGTCCAGGAACTCGCCCTCCGCGGTCTCCCGCGCGGCCTGCTCGTCGCGGCCGCCCTGGGCGAAGGCGTCCGCGGCCTCGCGGCGCTTCTTCGCCTCCTTGGCGATCACCTTGAGGACTTCCTCGTCGGAGAGCACGCGCGCCTCCTTGCCCGCGACCTCCTCCTTGGTGATGGCGGCGAGGGTCAGGCGCAGGGTGGACGAACCGAGTTCGTCGCGCGCCTTGATGGCGGTGGTGAGGTCTTCCTGGAGCTTGGCCTTGAGCGTGGTCATGCCCCTGAGTCTGCCAGGTGCGGGGCCTGTGGCGCCCATCGGTTTTCCTGGTCTGCGACGATGGGGGCATGCACGCGCGTTACGGAACCCCCCTGAAGGTGACCGCCTCGATCGCGGCGGTGGGGGCCGCCGGTGTGGCCTATGCCGCGGGGTTCGAAGCCCGGTCCTTCCGACTTCGCCGGATCACGGTTCCGGTACTGCCCGCCGGAATGCGCCCGTTGCGCGTACTGCAGGTCTCGGACATCCACATGGTCGGCGGCCAGCGCAAGAAGCGCGCCTGGCTGCAGTCCCTGGCCGGACTGCGCCCCGACTTCGTCGTGAACACCGGCGACAACCTCTCCGACACGGAGGGCGTGCCCGAGCTGCTCGACGCGCTGGGTCCGCTGATGGACTTCCCCGGCGTGTACGTCTTCGGGTCCAACGACTACTACGGGCCGCGGCTGCGCAACCCCGGGCGCTACCTGATCGAGAAGGTGCAGGGCCGCCACGGCCTGAACGGCAACAAGCCGGTCGTCGGCGCCGTCCACAACCCGTGGGAGGACATGCGGGACGCCTTCGACGCGGCGGGCTGGCTGAACCTCACGAACACCCGGGCCCGGCTGAAGGTGAACGGGGTGGAGCTGGCCTTCACCGGCCTGGACGACCCGCACATCAAGCGGGACCGCTACGAGCGGGTCGCGGGCGGCCCGGAGGCGGACGCGGACTTCTCGCTGGCGGTCGTCCACGCCCCGTACCTGCGCGTCCTGGAATCCTTCACCGCGGACCGCTACCCGCTGATCCTGGCCGGCCACACCCACGGCGGACAGCTGTGCATCCCCTTCTACGGGGCGCTGGTCACCAACTGCGACCTCGACACGAAGCGGGTGAAGGGCCTGTCCACGTACGAGGCCGAGGGCCGGCGCTCCTACCTCCACGTCTCGGCCGGCTGCGGCACCAACCGCTTCACCCCGGTCCGCTTCGCCTGCCCCCCGGAGGCGACCCTCCTGACCCTGGCCCCCAAGGCCTGACCACCGGCGCCGGGCCCTCGCGAAAACCGGATTTCGTCTCAGGCCGAGGGTCCGCTAAAGTAATCGATGTCGCCAGGACAGCACAGCTTCAGGGCGGCGATCGGGGTGTAGCGCAGCTTGGCAGCGCGCTTCGTTCGGGACGAAGAGGTCGTGGGTTCAAATCCCGCCACCCCGACTTCGTAAGACCAGGTCAAGGGCTTGATCCGCATCGCGGGTCAGGCCCTTGAGTGGTTTACGGACCTGTCTTGGGAGCCGTCAGGGAGCCGCCCCGGCCGGATCCGGTCGGCGCGCCGTGGCGTGATCACCGACGCGGACGTGACATCGCTGCCGCGACCACGGACCACAGCGCCTTCAAGATCTCCGAGCCGGTATCTACCCGGGTCCTGTCAGCTGGCTGTCAGCGGTGCTTGATCCAATGGCCGATATCCGTGGAAAGGCCGAGTGTGTTCGGCATGCGATCGGCAGGAGCGCCTTGATGGCCTGGACGGAATGCCGCGAACCCCGCCCGTTCGCCGCACAGCGATTGGTCTGTTTCCCGCATGCCGGGGGGTCGTCGTACTTCTTCCGGGAGTGGCGCAAGGGGCTTCCCGAGTTCGAGGTGCATGCGGTCTGCTACCCGGGGCGGGCCGACCGTTTCGGGGAGCCGCCGGCCACCGACCTCCTGACGATGGCCGGGGAGATCGCCGAGGCCGTCCGGCCTCTCATGGACCGGCCCACCGCGCTGTTCGGCCACAGCATGGGCGCCGTCATCGCTTATGAGACGGCCAGGATCCTGGAGGCCGGAGGCGGGTCGCCGGCGCATCTCTTCGTGTCGGGCGCCCGGCCGGCCCATCTGGTGCGGCGGGAGGCCCAGGCAGCCGCCCTGGACGACGAGAGCGTCATCGCGACGCTGATGGAGTTGGGCGGTACCGACACCGAGCTGCTCGGAAATCCGATGTTCCGCGAGCTGGTCCTGCCGTACGTCAAAGACGACTTCCGGCTGCTCGGCGCCTACCGCCACCGTGCGGGCCCCCGGCTGGACTGCCCCGTGACGGCGGTGCTGGGTGACGTCGACGGACGGGTGACGCCGGATCAGGCCGCCCTGTGGGCCGAGCACACCGAGGGCGGGTTCCGGCAGCACGTGGTTGCCGGTGATCACTTCTACCTGGCCGCATCACCACCGTACGAGCTGGTGCGGCAGGCTCTCACCACCGAACGGGACGAGACCCGGCACCGATGAGCAGCACCGTCCGTTCATCGACGACCACGGGGGATGCGCGTCGTGCGTGAGGGAAATCGGTTCGGGAAGCGGCGCTGGGCCGCGGTGGTACTGCTCGTGACGGTGCCGCTGGCGGTGATCGCAGCGGCCACGGCCCTGGTCACCGGGCAGCCGTCCCTGGCCAAGGGAGCGGCGAACGCCGCGCACGGCCTCGACAAGGGGGGCCACTTCCTCCTCGCCGTGGCGGCCATCCTGCTCGCCGCCTATCTGGGCGGGCTGCTCGCCGACCGGCTGGGCCAGCCACGGGTGATCGGGGAGATCTGCGCGGGTCTCGCGCTGGGGCCGACCCTCTTGGGGCGTTTCGCCCCCGGGGCCGGGGACTGGCTCTTCCCGGCGGGCGCCCTGCCGATGCTGGACGGGCTGGCCCAGGTCGGTCTGGTCTTCTTCATGTTCGGGGTCGGACGCGAGCTGACCGGGATGCGGCTGCGCGGCACCGGAGCACAGGCGCTGCTGGTGAGCCAGGCCTCCCTCCTGGTGCCCTTCGCAGCCGGAACCGCGGCGGCCGTCCCGCTGGTGGGGGAGTTCGCGGGGCAGGCCGACGATCCGGTGGCGTTCGTGCTGTTCGTGGGATGCGCGCTGAGCGTCACCGCCTTCCCGGTGCTGGCCCGCATCCTGACCGACCTGCGCCTCACCCGTACCCGTCAGGGGCAGCTGAGCCTCTTCGCGGCCGCGGTCGGGGACGGCGCCGTATGGCTGGTGCTCACCGGGATCCTGGCCGATCTCCACGGCAGCGGCCCGGCGGGGGTCCTCTGGAACGGCCTGATGGCCGCGGTGATCACCGTGTTCTTCCTGGGGCCGCTGCGCAAGGGGCTGGCCCGCTGGGCGCGCTCCCGGGCGGGCGCCGCGGAAGGCGTCGAGAGCGATGCGACCACCATGGTCCTCCTCGCCGTCGGCATCGCCGCCACGGCCACGCTGACGACACTGATCGGGGTGCACCAGCTGATCGGGGCCCTGCTGGTCGGGCTCGCCTGGCCGGCGGGCAACGCCCGGGCGGCCCGGGTGGCCGACCGGCTGTCCGGCACGGCCCGGATCGTGCTGCTGCCGTTCTTCTTCTTCGGGTTCGGTCTGACGATCGATCTGGGCGCGCTGGACTTCGACCGGACCTCGGTTCTGGCTCTCGTCACGCTGCTCACCCTGGGCGTCGTGACCAAGATCTTCGGGCCTGCGCTGAGCGCCGTCCTCACGGGGATGCCCGGCGGGTCCGCCCTGACGCTCGGCGTGCTGCTCAACGCCCGCGGTCTGACCGAACTGGTCGTCCTCCAGATCGGCTACCAGGCCGGCATCATCGACCAGCGACTGCTCAGCCTGCTCACCATCGTCGCGCTCGTCACCACGATGATGACGCGTCCGTTGCTCCGGCTGCTGGGCCCGGATGCGGTCGAGCCGGTGCTCGCCGCGCACGGGGACGGCGCCGACGAGCGGGGCGGTGTCTCCGGGCGCGGTGCGCCGGAACTCACCCCCCTCCCCCGGTAGCCCCCTGCGCAGGGCGGCTGTGTGATCGACGAGATTCTGCCCGCGGCCGTCAGTGCCGCCGAGTGCTTCGGGGACCCGCCCGAGGCGGCGCTGTACCCCGAGGAACGGGCGGCTCTGGGCGAGACCGGGGAAGCGCGCCGTCGAGAGTTCACGACGGTCCGGCACTGCGCACGCCTGGCCCTCGGCGGGCTGGGCTTCCCGCCGACGCCGCTGCTGCCGGGTGTGCGCGGCGCCCCGCGATGGCCCGACGGTGTGGTCGGCAGCATGACCCACTGTGCGGGCTATCGCGCCGCGGCCGTCGCGGACAGCTCCGGCATGCGCACCCTCGGTATCGACGCGGAACCGCACCAGCCCCTGCTGGAGGGCCTGCTGGACTACATCGGGCTGCCCGAGGAGCAGGCCCGGCTCTCCGGGCTCGCCCGCCAGTACCCGGACGTGCACTGGGACCGGCTGCTGTTCTGCGCCAAGGAGGCCATATACAAGGCGTGGTTCCCGGTGACGCAGCAGTGGCTGGGCTTCGACGGGGCGCAGGTCACCCTCCTGCCCGACGGCTCCTTCCACGCCCGCATCCTCGCCCCGCACCCGCCGGAACAGCCGACCGCACCCAGGGCCTTCGAGGGGCGGTGGCTGGCGCGGAACGGCCTTCTGCTGGCGTGCGCGACCGAGCCGCAGCATGTTTGACAGCCTTTCCAGGCATGTGAAAGATTTGACTGACACATACAGTCCGGCGCGCTGGGGAGGTGGACGTTGAACAGCGAGGAGCTACTGACCTTTCTCGCTGCAGTGGGCCACGCACAGCGGCTCCGGGCCATCGCAGGGCTCGCCGGCGGCCGGATGTACGTGAGTGAACTGGCCCGGCAGCTGGGCATGTCCCGCCCCCTGCTCTACATGCACCTCGAGCGCCTCGAGAAGGCGGGCCTGGTCGTCGGCCAGCTCGAACTCTCCGACGACGGCAAGGCCTTGAAGTACTTCGAGTTGGCTCCGTTCGAGTTGCGCCTCAATGTGCAGACGATCCTGGACGCCCTCCGGGCGGACGAGGAACAGGCACACGAGGCGGACGGGCCCACCGATGAGGAAGGTTAGAACGTTATGAAGGGGACCCGGACATGACCGGCGCCATCGTCGCTATCGCCATCGTCTTGATCATCGTCGGAGGAATCACGGCGGCGGTGGTCTCCCACTTCAGACTCCAGCGCCACCGCGCCGACGCCGTGGCCATGGCCTCCTATCGCAAGCTGGCCGAAGAGGCCGTCGCCCGTCAGGAAGCCCTGCTGGCCGAGATGGCCGAGCTGAAGGCCCGGGTGGGCTCGATCGACGAGATGCTGCGGAGAATCGAATGATCCGGCTCTCGCCGACCCGTCTGCGTCCGCCCCGGTCGTTAGTCAAACTGCCGCTCTCCGCCGCCCCCTGGCTGGCCGCCGGCTACCTCGCGAGCTATCTCGTCGTGGGCAGCGCCCTGTTCGTCGTGGCGACGGCGGCGATCCTGGGCGGTGCGGTGGCGAGCCAGCTCACCGTGACCGTACCCCTGCTGATCGGGGCGGCCTGGGTGATCAGGGGCTGTGCACAGGTCGAGCGGGGCCGTGCGCACCTGATCGACCGCCCGATCCCGTACCTCTACAAGGACGTTTCCGAGCCCGGGCTGTCCGCCCACCTCAAGGCCCGCTGCGCCGATCCCACGATCGTCCGCGACTGCGCCTACCTCGTCCTCCTCTTCCCTCCGCTGCTGCTGCTGGACGTCTTCGCGCTGGCCGTCTGGCTGGTGCTGCTCGGCTGCGTGACGCTGCCGCTGTGGTACGCGGCCCTGACCGCTTCCGGTGTGACGGCGGGGCAGAACGACGTGATCCTCGCGATCGACACCTTGCCCGGATCGCTGGGCGTCTCCGCCGTCGCGCTCTTCCTGCTTCCCTTCGGTGCCCGGCTCGTGATGTCCGCGGCGCAGCTGCACCTGACCGTTGCCCACACCGTCCTGCGACCGCCCGGTGACCCGCTCGCGGAGGTCAAGGGCGTACTCGCCCGTCCCGGGCCGCTCGCCTCCCGACAGGGAACGACCGGCAGCGGCTCCTCCACAGATCCGACACCCGATAGGGAAGCCCATGAACCGAACACCGGACGGGTCGGCTGAGGCCGTCGTCCTCCTGGACTCCGTGCACAAGCTCTACGGCAGCGGGAAGAACAGGGTGGCCGCCCTCGACGGGGTGAGCATCGGGCTCCGCCAAGGCACCTTCACCGCGGTGATGGGACCGTCCGGCTCCGGCAAGAGCACCTTCCTGCACTGCGCCGCGGGACTGGACCGGCCGACGTCGGGTTCGGTCCGGCTGGACGGCGTGGAGCTGTCCGGGCTCAAGGAGCGGGAGCTGACCAAACTCCGCCGTGAGCGCGTCGGGTTCGTCTTCCAGGCGTTCAACCTGATGCCCGCGCTGAGCGTGCGCGACAACGTCACCCTGCCATTACGCCTGGCGGGACGCCGCCCCAAGGCAGCCGAAGTCGATGAGGTGATCGAGCGCGTCGGCCTCGCCTCGCGCCAGAAGCACCGTCCCGGCGAGCTCTCCGGCGGCCAGCAGCAGCGTGTCGCGATCGCCCGTGCGCTGGTCACCCGGCCCGCCGTGGTCTTCGGTGACGAGCCGACCGGAGCGCTGGACACCCGCACCGCCCGCGAGGTGCTCGGCCTGCTGCGGGAGGCCGTCCAGTGGTCAGGTCAGACCATCGTGATGGTCACCCACGACCCGGTGGCCGCCGCCCACGCCGACCGCACCCTCTTCCTCGCCGACGGCAAGATCGTCGATTCGCTGGAACGCCCGACCGCCGACATGGTCGCCGAACGCATGACCCACCTCGGCGCCTGGGCCGATGAACAGGTGCACGGCGGGCAGCCCGGAGCAGCCCGATGATCGGCCTGGCGCTGCGCTCACTGAAGTTCCACAAAGGCGGCTTCATCGCCTCCTTCATCGCCCTGTTCTTCGGCGCCGCCATCGTGATCGCCTGCGGCGGACTGCTGGAGACGGGAGTGCGCGGACTGGCCGCGCCACAGCGGCTCGCGGCCGCCCCGGTCGTCGTCACCGGGGACCAGAACTACCCCGGCTCGAACAAGGTCTTCCAGGAGCGGGTCCGCCTCGATGCCGCCGACGTGCAGAAGGTCGCCGCGGTGCCTGGCGTCAAGGCCGCCGTGCCGGACCTGTCCCTGCCCGTCACCCTCGTCCTGGACGGCGGCAAGGGCGGCCTCTCCGCCACCGGCCACGGCTGGGCCTCCGCGGCCCTCGGTCCGTACCGCGTGGCCGAGGGCTCGGCGCCGGCCGGAACCGGCCGCGTCGCGCTGGACTCCCGGCTCGCCGCCGAGGCCGGTGCCCGCGTAGGGGACCGGATCACCCTCGGCCTGCACGGCGCCGCCCGCCCCTACGAGGTGGCCGCGCTGGTGAACGGCCCCGGTGACGGTGCCACCGTGTTCCTCTCCGACGCCGACGTGGCGCAGGCCGCCCCGCAGGAGGGCAAGGTCGACTCCATCGGCGTCGTCACCGAACCCGGAGCCTCCACCGGGCAGGTCCGGGCCGCCGTCGCCAAGGCCCTCAAGGGCATGCCGGTGACGGTGCTGACCGGCGACGAGCGGGGCCGGGCCGAGTTCCCCGACGTCGTCACCCGCGGCAAGAACCTGGTCTCGATGTCCGCGGTGTTCGGCGGACTGGCCGCGATGGTCACCGTCTTCGTGGTCGCGAGCACCCTCGGCCTGTCGATCCAGCAGCGGCAGCGACAGATGGCGCTGCTGCGCGCGATCGGCTCGACGCCGGGCCAGGTCCGCCGGATGATCCTCGCCGAGACCTTCGTCGTCGCCGTCTTCGCCACCGCACTGGCCTGTGTGCCGGGGCCCCACCTGGGGAAGTGGCTGCTGGGCCGGTTCGTCGACGCCCACGTGGTGCCCGAGGTGGTGATGTACCGGGCGGGCTGGATCCCGCTGATCGCGGGCGCCGGCGCGGCCCTGGCGACCGCCCTGGGTGCCGCGTACATCGCGGCCCGCGGGGCCGCACGTACCCGGCCGACCGAGGCACTGGCAGAAGCTGCCGTCCAGCGCCGCTGGTTCAACTGGATCCGGGCGGTCGTCGCCCTGCTCTGCCTGGCCGGCGGCACCGTGCTCGCCTTCGTCACCCTGCAGATGGACGGTGCCAAGGCCGGCAGCGCCGCGACGCCGGCCGCCATGCTGTGGGCCGTCGGCTTCGGCCTGCTGGGCCCCGGCCTGACCAGGCTGGTGACCGCCCTGCTGCACTGGCCGGTGCGGGCGGTCACCGGTTTCGCCGGCCGGCTGGCCCTCCTCAACGCCCAGGCCCGGTCGATCCGGATGGCCGGGGCCGTCATGCCCGTCATGCTCGCCACCGGCCTGGCCAGCGCGCTGATCTACCTCCAGACCACCCAGAGCGCGGGCGCCGAACAGGCGTTCAAGGACAATCTGCGGGCCGACGTGGTGATCACCTCGGCCACCGGCGGGATGCCGGCGTCACTGGTGGAGCGGATCGGACGGCAGCCCGGCGTGGCCGCAGCGTCCGCGTACGTGCCCAGCTCCGGCTTCCTGGAGCCGTCGAAGGCCGAATGGGCGGCCTACAACGGCAAGGGCAAGGCGCCGAAGGGCACCCCGGTGCAGATCAACGGCGTCTCGCCCGAGGGCATCGAGCGCACCACCTCCGTGCGCGTGGTGAGCGGCAGCCTCGCCGACCTGCGGGAGGACACCGTGGCACTGCCCGAGTCGTCCGCCGGCGGGCACCGGCTCGGTGAGCGGATCCCGATGCGGCTGGGCGACGGCACGAAGGTCGAGCCGAAACTGGTGGCCACGGTCAACGAACGGCGCGGTTACGGCGCCGTGTTGATGCCGGCCTCGGTGATCGCCCAGCACACCGCCAAGGGCGGGGTGCCGCAGATCCTGGTCTCCGCGGCGCCCGGCACCGACTCCGGGCAGCTGGCCGACCGGCTCACCGGCCAGGGGGCGCCCGCGCCCGGTCTGCACGTCACCGACCGGACGTCGCTGGTCAGCGCACAGGTCAAGCAGAACGACACCCAGACCTGGGTGGCCTACCTCCTGGTCGCCATGGTGATCGGCTACGCGGTCATCGCCCTGGTGAACACCCTGGTGATGGCCACCACCGAGCGCCGCCGGGAGTTCACCCTCCAGCGCCTCATCGGTGCCACCCGCTCCCAGGTCATGCGGATGATGACGGTGGAGGCGCTGCTGACCGCCTTCGCGGGCATCGCGCTCGGCATGCTGGTCGCGGCTGCGACTCTGATCCCGCTGAGCTACGCGGTGCTCGACCGGGCTCTGCCCGCCGGGCCGGCGTCGATCCTGGTCACCGTCATCGCCTCCGCGCTCGCCCTGACCCTGGGCGCCACTCTGCTGGCGGCCCGCATCTCCCTGCGCACACGGCCTTCGGCCGCCGTCGGCAGCCGGGATTGAGCTGAAGACTGGAAAATCCTCCTCCGCCACCTGCGAATTTCGCCCACCACTTAACAACGTGGTGGGCGAAGTCTTGTCAAACCTAAGCTCGCTCTTATGGCGTTGAAGCCCCTCGTCAACCGTCTTGTAGCAGAATTGGAGTTTGCCAAGTGCTCAATAGAGTCGTGATTGTAGGTGGCGGCACAGCCGGCTGGATGACCGCCTCGTACCTCAAGGCGGCATTCGGCGACCGGGTCGACATCACCCTCGTCGAATCCGGCAAGGTGGGCACCATCGGTGTCGGCGAGGCCACTTTCAGTGACATCCGCCACTTCTTCGAGTTCCTTGGCCTCAAGGAATCGGACTGGATGCCTGCCTGCAACGCCACGTACAAACTCGCGGTCCGCTTCGAGAACTGGCGCAAGCCGGGCCACCACTTCTATCACCCGTTCGAGCAGATGCGGTCGGTCGACGGCTTCCCGCTGGCCGACTGGTGGCTCAAGAACGGCCGCACCGACCGCTTCGACGTCGACTGCTTCGTCATGGCCAACATCTGCGACGCCGAGCGCAGCCCGCGCCACCTCGACGGCACGATGCTGTCACAGCCCTATGACGAGACCGCCGACGAGCCCCAGGGCCTGACGATGTCGGAGCACCAGGGCAAGACGCAGTTCCCGTACGCGTACCACTTCGAGGCCGCGCTGCTGGCCAAGTTCCTCACCAAGTACACGGTGGACCGGGGCGCGAAGCACATCGTCGACGACGTCAAGGACGTCAGGCTCGACGAGCGCGGCTGGATCAAGAGCGTGGTCACCGCCGAGCACGGCGAGCTGGAGGGCGACCTCTTCATCGACTGCACCGGCTTCCGGGGGCTGCTGCTCAACAAGGCCCTGCAGGAGCCGTTCATCTCCTACCAGGACACGCTGCCCAACGACAGCGCGGTCGCGCTCCAGGTGCCGCAGGACATGGAAGCGCGGGGCATCCGGCCCTGTACCACCGCCACCGCGCAGGACGCCGGCTGGATCTGGACCATCCCGCTGTACGGCAGGATCGGCACCGGCTACGTCTACGCCAGCGACTACCTCTCGGCCGAGGAGGCCGAGCGCACGCTGCGCGAGTTCGTCGGCCCGTCGGCGGCGGAGGCCGAGGCGAACCACATCAAGATGCGCATCGGCCGCAGCAGCCGCTCCTGGGTGAACAACTGCGTGGGCATCGGCCTGACCAGCGGGTTCGTCGAGCCCCTGGAGTCGACCGGCATCTTCTTCATCCACCACGCCGCGGAGCAGCTGGTCAAGAACTTCCCCGGCGCGGATTGGAACCCCGTGCACCGCGACAGCTACAACAGCTCCATCGCCAACGTGATGGACGGCGTCCGGGACTTCCTGACCCTGCACTACGCCGCCGCTGCGCGCAACGACACCCAGTACTGGAAGGACGCCAAGACCCGCCCGCTGCCGGACGGGCTGGCCGAGAAGATCGAGCACTGGAAGCACCAGCTGCCCGACAGCGAGTCGGTGTTCCCGTACTACCACGGGCTGCCCCCCTACTCCTACATGTGCATCCTGCTCGGGATGGGCGGCATCGACCTCAAGCCCTCCCCGGCCCTTTCGCTCGCCAACGAGAGCGCGGCGCAGAGGGAGTTCCAGGCGGTGCACGACCAGGCCGCGCGCCTGATCCAGCAGCTCCCGACCCAGTACGAGTACTTCACCCACATGCGCCGATGAGCCCGTCAGCGCGGCGTCGGCCCTGTGGCCGCCGCCGCGCTGCGCCGTCGCCCCAGGAGCGTCGCTCATGACCGAACTGTCCCAACTCACCGGCCCGAAACACCCGGCCGATCCCCGGAGGACGGCCGTCGCCGAGGGCCAGCGCGCCATGATGAGCCGATTCCCCACCGGAGTCGCCGTCCTGACCGCCACCGACCACACCGGCACACCGCGCGGGATGACCATCTCCTCGCTGTGCAGCGTCTCCCTGGACCCGCCCACCCTGCTGGTCTGCCTGCGGTGGGGCAGTCCCACCCTGGAGACGGTGCTGGACAGCGGGCGGTTCGCGGTGAACCTGCTGCACGGCGCTGCCCGGACGGTCGCCGACCTGTTCGCCTCGGGCGCGCCCGACCGCTTCGACCGGGTGCGCTGGGAGCACGACGCCGAAGACCCCCGCTCCGGCGGCCCGCACCTGTTCCACGACGCCCACGGCGTCGCGGACTGCCTGGTGGGCGACCGGCACCGCAGCGGGGACCACCTCGTGGTGTTCGGTACGGTCCTGCGCGTCACCCAGTACTCCGGCCGGCAGCCGCTCGTCTACGGCCGGCGCGAGTACCACGTCTGGCCGACGGGCCGGGAGGTGCTCTAGGAGCCCCCACCGCCTGGACCGGGGGGGGGGGGGGGGGGGGGGGGGGGGGGGGGGGGGGGGGGGGGGGGGAGGGGCGGGGGGGGGGGGGGGCGGGGGGGGGGGGGGGGGGGGGGGGGGGGGGGAGGG
>NZ_JBWKEZ010000049.1:44667-47089 GCF_056434525.1 Streptomyces sp. NPDC044002 | reverse complement strand
TTCCCCCCCCCACCCCCCCCCTCCCCCCCCCCCCCCCCCTCCCTCCCCCCCCCCCCCCCCCCCCCCCCCCCCCCCCCCCCCCCCCACCCCCCCTCCCCCCCCCCCCCCCCCCCCCCCCCCCCCCCCCCCCCCCCCCACTCCCGGTGGCGGCCGGCGCCGTCAGGCCGTGGCCGACGGCTGGGCGAAGGGCACCGGGGCCTGCGCGGACACGCGGGCACCGGCCTCCAGGACCTTCCCGTCGAGCAGGGCCATCCCGAGCGGGGTGACAGAGTGGAGCACCGTGTTGCGCACCCGCCGGGTGGTGATCAGACCGGACTGGCGCAGCACGGACGTGTGCTGGCTCGCGCAGGGAGCGGAGACCCCCAGGCGGTCGGCGAGCTGGCCGGTGGTGCACGACACCCTCAGCTCTTGCAGGGCCGCAGCCCTGGTCTGCCCGACGAGCGCGCCGAGGGCCCCCGAGGCCAGGCCCGTCTCGTCCCACAGGACGTCGGACTGCTCCCCGTCCGGCGGCGCGGAGAAGACCAGGGCCGCCTGGGCCCGTGGCGGATCGCCGTGGAAGAGCCGGGCGGGGCGGTGCGCGAGGAAGACCGAGGGGCTGAGCACCAGGCCCTGGCCACCGAGCCGGACGTCCTCGTCGGGGCCGTCGTGCAGCGTCAGTACCTGGCCGTTCCAGGCGACCCGACGGCCCAGGGTGGCGAACAGCTGCTCCACCCCGCCGGTCATCACCAGCCGGCCGCGGGCATCGGACTCTGCCTCGCAGTAGGCCAGGACACGGCTCCAGTACGGGGCGAGGGCGGCCCTCCAGAAGTCGGCCGTAGTCGGTGCGGACAAAGGCTGCGGGCCGTTCCTGGCTCGCAGCCTCTGGTAGACCTGACGCCGCCATCGCGTGTACCCGTTTCCGGCGCCGCGGGCGAACAGTTCACGGGCGAGGCCCGTTTCGATTTCCGGGCCGGCGGTGGTCCGCAGCCGTGTTCGGGCGATGTCGGCTGCCGTGAAATGGATTCTCTGCATTACGGTTCCCCCGTTGTCCCCGTAGTTCCGATGGAGCGTCCACCCCCAACCGGGCAGCCGACGGGAGGAACGCGTTCCGGCCGAATTCAGCCGGTAGTACGCCCGGTGAGCTCGGCGAAGGCGTCGTCGAGGGTGGGGCGGCGCACGGCAAAATCCGCGACGTCGACCCCGGCCTTTTCCAATGCCGTGGCGGCGGCGGCGATACTGCCCATTCCTTCGTCGAGCCGCAACGAGATGACACCCTTTTCCGGGTCCACGGACGGTTCTTCCGCGGCGCCCGCGCAGAGGACCGCGAGGGCATCGGTGACCGCGTCCCGGCCCACCACACGGATCTCCAGCCGGTCCGGGCCGACCGACCTCTTGAGCTGGTCCGGCGTGCCCTCGGCGATGACGCGCCCGGTGTCGACGACGGCGATGCGGTCGGCGAGGTAGTCGGCCTCTTCCAGGTACTGGGTGGTCAGCAGGACGGTCACGCCGTCCGCGACCAGTTCACGGACGGCGCTCCACAGCGACATCCGGCTCACCGGGTCGAGGCCGGTGGTGGGCTCGTCGAGGAAGAGCACCGAGGGTGCGGCCACCAGGCAGGCCGCCAGGTCGAGCCGGCGGCGCATGCCGCCGGAGTAGGTGCGGGCGGGCCGGTCCGCGGCGCCGGTCAGGCCGAAGCGTTCCAGCAGCTGATCGGCGCGCTGCCGCGCGGTGCGCCTGCCCAGGTGGAGCAGGACGCCGATGAGGGTGAGGTTCTCCCGGCCGGTGAGCAGCCCGTCGACGGCCGCGTACTGGCCGGCCAGGCCGATCCGGCGGCGGACCTCGGAGGGCTGCCGCACCACGTCGAACCCGGCCACCTCGGCGTGTCCGCCGTCGGGAGCGATCAGGGTGCTGAGCACCCGTACGGTGGTCGTCTTGCCCGCCCCGTTGGGGCCGAGGAGGCCGAGTACGGTGCCCGTCGCGACGGCGAGGTCGACACCGTTCAGGGCCTGGTGGTCCTTGAAGCGCTTGCTCAGGCCTTCGGCCCGGATCGCGGTTTCCACGTGCACTCTCGCAGGCCCGTCGGGTGCGCGTTCAGGCGCCGGAACCGGCGGCGGCCTGGCGAAGGCTGGCGGGCCGCAGATCGGTCCAGTGCTGCTCCACATGGGCCAAGGCGGCGTCCCGGCTGCCTTCGCCGAGGGACACCTTCCATCCGTCCGGCACTTCGTTGAAGGACGGCCACAGGCTGTACTGGCCCTCGTCGTTGACGAGTACGAGGAACGTGCCGTCCTGGTCGTCGAAGGGGTTCGTCACGTCGTGTTTCTCCACATCTCCCGGGAAGGCCGCAGCGGGGGGGGGGGGGGGGGGGGGGGGGGGGGGGGGGGGGGGGGGGGGGGGGGGGGGGGGGTGGGGGGGGGGGGGGGCGGAGGGGGTTCTTGCGGGGCCC
>NZ_JBWKEZ010000049.1:0-44657 GCF_056434525.1 Streptomyces sp. NPDC044002 | reverse complement strand
TTTCCTCCCCTTCTCCCCCCCCCCCCCCCCCACACCCCCCCCCCCCCCCCCCACCCCCCCCCCCCCCCCCCCCCCCGCTGACACAGCCCTGACCGCTGCCTGAAACGGGGTGTTACACGGGGGCCGTCGTCCGGCGGTCCTCGACGAAACGCACCACGTCGTTCACCGTGCGGAAGTTCTCGATGTCGAGGTCGGCGGGCTGCACCGAGATCCCGAAGGTGCGCTCCACCCACATCACGAGCTGCACCGCGAACAGCGAGCTGACGCTGCCGGTCGCGAAGATGTCATGGTCGTCGGTGAGTTCGGTGTCCCGCACGTGCTCGGCGATGAAGCCGCGGACGGTCTTGATGAGGTCGTCTGACATCAGGCACCTGCCTTGTTCCCGGCGCTGGCCGGTTCGTAGGGGTAGAACCCGTGGCCGCTCTTGCGGCCGAGCCGGCCGGCGGCGACCAGCTTGCGCAACAGCGGCGCCGGGGCGAACTTGGGGTCGTTGAAGTTGTCCAGGAGGACCTCCAACGAGTACATGACGGTGTCGAGGCCGATCAGATCCGCCGTCTCCAGCGGCCCCATCTGGTGGCCCAGGCACTGCCGGAAGAGCCGGTCGATGTCGCCGGCCTGCGCGACGTTGTCCTGGAGCAGGAGGATCGCCTCGTTCACGCTGAGCATGGCGACGCGATTGGTGACGAAGCCGGACGAGTCCTCGACCACCACGATGTCCTGTCCGATGGCCCGGAACAGTCCGCGGGTCAGCTCGATCGTCTCCGAGGAGGTGTGGAACCCCCGGATCACCTCGACCAGCTTCTTCAGCGGCACCGGGTTCATCAGGTGGGTGCCGACGACCCGGTCCTGGCGGCCGGTGACCGATGCCATCCTGGTGATGGGGATGGCGGAGGTGTTCACGCCGAAGACGCAGTGATCCGGTGCCACGGCGTCCATCTCCCGGTAGAGCTTCTCCTTGACGTCCCAGTTCTCGGTCACGTTCTCGACGACGAAGTCGGCGTCGGCGAGGCCGTCGAGACCGGTGCGGAACTCGATGCGGGAGAGGATCTCGTCCGGGGTGCTGGTGCTCAGCTTGCGGTCGATCATCCCGTACAGCCTGGCGTTCTGCGCGATCAGGCCGCGGGCGCGGTCCAGAGCCGCGTCGGTGGTGTCCACGAGGACGACCTCCAGCCCGGCCGCCGCGAAGGCGTGGGCACCGCCGATGCCCATCGTGCCGGCGCCCAGTACCCCTACGCGCCGGATCTGGGTGGTCTCGGTCATCGCGTTCCCCTGCTTGCTCGTGGTGTGTCCCGGCACCGCTCCTTCAGCGGCGCCGGCCAGTCGTCTACGTCCCAGCCGTACTGGCACAGCAGGGCGTAGGTGAGCCGCTCCAGGCCGAATCCGACGCAGGCGGAGTACACCGTCCCGCCGTCGGGGCCCTTGATCCCGAAGGCCTCTCCGAAGTGCTTCTCGTGCAGGTTGAAGGAACCGACCGAGATGCTCTCCCCGGGGCCCACGTCCAGGTGGAGTTCGTGCTTGAGCTCCAGCAGGCGCTGCGAGGAGACCTGCGCCGCCGTCGCCGCCCCGGCGAAGAACGGATCGCTCGCCACCTCGCAGCGGCCCGCCAGGTCCAGCCGCTCGACGAGTTCGGTGGCCCGTAGGCGGAACCGGTCCCGCGCCCCGCGGACGAATTCCGCGGTGCCGAGGAAGACCGTCTCGCGGATGGTGAAGTCCGCGAGCCGCTCCATGGTCTGGTGGTAGCGGGACTCGTGACGGAAGGAGCCGCCCTTGGCGGTCACCACCGTGTTCTCGTCCGGCAGCGTGTCCCCGGCGAACTGGTCGAAGGTGTGGTAGCACATCGTGGGCGGCAGGGCCCGGTCCACCGGAGCGCAGCGGTGCAGCACCCGTTCGCCGATGCCGCCCTCCCGGGCCCCGGCCTCCTCGGCGAACGCCCGGTAGGTGTCGACGTCCCCTTCGAGCCGCGCGGCGAACATCAGGTGCTGCGGGAACGACGAGAGGTAGCCGCTGCGGTGCAGCGCGCTGACCGGCAGCAGCGTCGGGTAGCGGTACTCGCGCGCCCCGAACTCCTCCTGGATGATCTCCCGCAGCAGCCCGTCGAGGGCTTCGAGCGCGGCCAGCGCGGGCGCGCCGAGCGCCACCTGCCCCGGGCCGGACTCGTGCACCACACCGTCGGCCAGCAGCCCGGCGAAGGTGTCGGTGCGCGGGGTGCGGGACGACGGCGAGCGCCACAGCACCTTCGGCTGTGTGCGCAGCTGGGGCAGGACCTCGGTGTCCACGACGTAGCGGAGCTTCTTGCCCAGGGCTTCGGCGTCGACCGGCCGGTCCGTGGTCACCACGACGGCGCCGACCGCGTCGTCGCCGGGGCCGCCGGGGACCAGCCGGAAGCCGGTGATGGATTCGGAGAGGTAGTAGACCCGACGGTGCAGCTCGTCACGGTGTGCGCCCGAGACCGGTTCGTCGAGGTCGAGTTGGTAGGAGTGCATATCGGCTCTCGTCCCTAGGCTGCCGTGGGCAGGCCCAGCAGGCCGGCGATTATGGCCCGCTGGATGTCCGAGGTACCGCCGTAGATGGTCCCGGCGAGTACGTCGCGCACCTCGCGCTCGATGCCGAGCTCTTCGGTGTAGCCGCGGGCGCCGTGGATCTGCATGGCGTCCAGCGCGGTGGTCTTCAGGCTCTCGCTGACGTAGAGCTTCAGCATGGAGGCCTCGTGCATCGCGAGCCGGCCCTCGGAGCGCAGCCAGCCGACCTTGTAGAGCATCAGCCGGGCCAGTTCCAGCCGGACCCGCATGTCGGCGATCTTGTTCGAGACGGACTGGAACGAGCCGATGGCGCGACCGAACTGGCGGCGGGTGGCGGCGTAGTCGACGCAGCGGTCCAGCAGCCGGCTCATCACGCCGACCTGGCTGGCGAACATGAACCCGCGCTCCCACTCCATGGTGGCGGTGAACAGCTGGTAGCCGGCTCCTTCGGCACCGAGCCGCTGGTCCTCGCCGAGCACGCAGTCCTCGAAGGTGATCTCGCCCATCGGGGTGCCGCGCAGGCCCGCCTTGGGGATGTCCCGGACGCTGAGCCCCGGGGTGTCGGCCGGCACGATGAAGGCGGAGACGGCGCGCTGGCGGACGTCGGTCCCGCCGGTGCGGGCGAAGACGATGAACAGGTCGGCGCGCGGCCCGTTGCTGATGAACTTCTTGGTGCCGTTCAGCAGATAGGTGTCTCCGTCACGTACCGCGGTGGTGGTGAGCGAGAGCATGTCCGATCCGGTCTCCGGCTCGGACAGGGCGTGCGCGCCCACGAGCGAGCCGTCACACAGCCGGGGCAGCCAGCGCCTGCGCTGCTCCTCGGTGCCGTGGTCGGCAATGTAGACGGCGCAGGCGAAGAGGTGGTTGTTGATCGCGAAGACCAGGCCGTTGTCGGCGCAGCCTTCGCCGAGCGCCTCGTAGGCCATGATCGCGGTCAGCGGGTCCAGCCCGGCGCCGCCGTACTCCTCGGCGATCGGCCAGCCCAGCACGCCGAAGTCGGCGCACGCCTTCCAGCCGCTCTCGTCGAAGGTGGCGTTGCGGTCGTGTTCGGCCGCCTGGCCGCCGAGTTCGTCCCGGGCGAACCGTACGACTTTCTCACGCAACGCCTGCTGCTGCGGCGTGGGGGCGAAATCCATCAGTCTTCTCCGTGGTCGGGGGTCGCGGTACGGGTCTTCACAGCGGGGCTCATACCTCCCACAAGGTCACCGCCCAGGCGGCCACCGGGCTGTTGTTGAGCACGAGCACCAGGTCGCCCTGTCCCAGTTCGCCGCTCGCGAGCAGGGCGTCCAGGTTGAGCACCACGTCCATGGCTCCCAAGTGGCCGTACTCGGCGAGGTGCTCTCCGCAGACGGGGTGTATGGGAAGGCCGAGCAGCGTGGTGTAGAAGCTGTAGGCGGCCGCGGTGACGTTCTGCATCAGCGTGGTCTTGACCCGGTCCCTGGCCACTCCGGCGTCCGCCAGCACCTGATCCACCATCGCGCCGAGCTTGCGCGAGCTGATGGTGGCGAGCTCGAAGCGGTAGCGCGACGTGTCCTGGCACACCTCGCGCCACTCGTACCAGGGTGCTTCCTTGTAGTCGACGCGGAAGAGGTCGTGGAAGCTGCCGTCGGTCTGCTGGCGGTGGGCCCGCAGAACCGGCCGGCCGCCGCGGACCATGGTCATGGCGTACGCGGCGTCGCCGACGACGGTGACCGGGAAGCGGATGCGGTCCACCCCGGTCGGCCGGCTGGCGTGGGTGATCACGACCTGTTCCCGCGAGGGGTCCGCGGCCAGCAGGTCCCGGGCCAGGGCCCAGGCGGCGCTGGAGCCGGTACAGCCCAGGCCATCGACGGTGAAGGCGAACGCGGAGGTCAGTTTGGCCTCGGACTGCACTCGGGCGACGTCCGAACCGAGCAGTACGTCCGGCGCCCGCGGCCCCACCAGCAGCAGGGAGTCGGGCTCCCCTGGGTGGGCGGCGAAGAGTTCCTGGCAGGCGCGGGCGGCGAGCGAGGCCTGCTGGGCGTCTTCGAAGACGCCGACGGTCCGCACACCGCTGTCGCGCGCGAAGTCGGCGACGGCCGGCTCCAGCATGCCGAACTCGGGAAGGTCCTCGACCGCCACCTTGGTGGTGGGCAGGAGGCAGTGGATCGCTCCGATGCCGATGCTCATGCGGCACTCCCTTCGGCGGCCGGTTCCGCGGTGAGGGCGACCGGCAGACCGCTGTATCCGTTGACGAAGTTCGAGAACAGCCGTGTGGGCGGGCCCGTCAGCCGGATGCCCGACACCTGCGTGCGCAGCGCGGCGAGCATGGCGTTCACGTGGACGCGGCCGAGGAAGGCGCCGAGGCAGAAGTGCGGCCCGTGCCCGAAGGAGACGTGCTTGTTGGGCGTACGGGCCAGGTCGAAGGCGTACGGGTCCTCGAAGACGCTCTCGTCGAAGTTCGCGGAGCTGTTCCACAGGCTGACCACGTCGCCTGCCTTGATGGTCCGGTCCCGCAGCGGTACGTCCACCAGAGCCCGGCGCCCGAAGTGCATGGCGGGGGTGGTCCAGCGCAGTACCTCTTCGGTGGCGCTGTCCAGGCCCGCCTCGCCGGACTTCAGAGCCTGCCACTGGGCGGGGTTCTCCGCCAGCGCGATGAGGCCGCCCACCGAGGACATCCGGCTGGACTCGTCGCCACCCAGGATCAGGCTGTAGCAGTTGAAGACGATCTCGTCCTCGGTCAGCAGCTCGCCGTCGACGGTGGCCGTGGCCAGCGCGCTGATCACGTCGTCGCCGGGGTGGCGGCGGCGCCTGGCGGCCAGGTCGGAGAAGTACAGGAGGATCTCGTTGCGGGCCATCCACTCCTCCATCTCACTGTCGTCGGCGCTGTGCCGGGAGAGGGTCTGGGTGTTCCACGCGACGAGCTGCTCGCGGTCCTCGCGCGGGACGTCCATGAGGTCGCCGATGGTGTTGATGGGGATGTGGTCCGCCACGTCGGTGACGAAGTCCAGCTCGCCGCGGCCGACGGCCTCGGCGACCAGCGCCCGGGTCCGCTCGTGCACGCCGGCCACGACGGGCTCCAGCACGCGCGGTGAGAAGGACTTCAGCATCAGGTTGCGGATCTCGCGGTGCCGGGCGCCGTCGGTGACGGCCAGCATCTTGCGCGAGGCGGAGTCCTCCCCCTGGAGCAGGGTCGCCAGGACGTTGCCCCGCTCGGAGGTGAACCGCTTGTTGTCGCGGTAGAGGGCGACCACGTCCTCGTACGAGGAAATCACCCAGAATCCGGGACCGCGTTCGGTGGCACGGTGCCAGAACACGGGGTCCTCCGAGCGGAACCTGCGCCACATCTCCGCGAGGTCGACATCGAGGAACGTCTGCGGATCGGTGAGGTCCACCGTCTCCAGATCGCTCGCGGGCGACCGTAGTTGGGGATTCATGTGCTGTCTTCCTCCAGGACCGCGGGTCAGGGGGCCGCGGTGCGGTAGCGGCGGAAACTCACCAGTGAGCAGAAGGCGAAGAGCAGGCCCAGCGACACCCAGACCACGACCCAGGGGTGGTCGGCCGGGAAGCTGCCGCCGGCCGTCGCGGCGGGGTTCCCCCACAGCCGGCGGCAGCAGGCGATCACGGCGCTGACCGGGTTCCACTCGGCCACCGGCCGGATCAGCGAGGGGATGTTCTGCGGGGCCAGGAAGGCGTTCGACAGGAAGGGCAGCACGATCACCACGAACGGTGTGATTACGCTGATCGTCTCCACGTTGCGCAGCGTGAGGGCGAACAGCACGCCCAGCCACAGCATGACGTAGACGAACACGGCGATCAGCGCGAAGCCCCCCACCACCGCCGCCGGCCCGGTGTGCGGCCGCCAGCCGAGCAGCAACCCGCAACCGGTGACGATGGCCAGCCCCAGCAGCCCCACCAGCAGATCGGCGAACGTGTGCCCCACCAGCACCGCGTGCCGGCTGATCGGCAGGGAGCGGAACCGGTCCGTCATCCCCCCCTGGAGGTCCAGCGCCACGGAGACCGCGGTGGGCCCCACACAGGCGAGGGCGACCTGGACCGCACCGCCGGCGAACACGTACTCCCCGTACGCGCCGCCGGCCGGCAGGTCGATGGAGTCCCGGAACAGATAGCCGAGCATGATCATGCTCACCAGCGGGCTCAGGGCCACGCCCAGCACCCGGGCGGGAGCCCTCCGCAGGTGCCGCAGCCTGCGCCCGGTCACCGCGGTGACCTCCGTGAACAGCGCGGCCACGACGCCGGGACGTGGGGCGGCCACGACGGACGTCGTCATGACAGGCCGCCTTCGTTCTCGGCATGCCAGCGGTCCAGCTCTGCGGCGATGGCCGGGCCGATCTCGGACAGCGGCCCGGGGCTCATCATCTCGTCGTGGGTACAGGCGACGCGGTGGATGTCCATCGGCCCGTCGAAGACCGGCTTCCACAGCGCGGCCTTGTCCGCGTGCTCCCCGTCGGACAGCGCGGAGTCGGAGACGAAGAGCTGCATCGGGCCGTCGTAGCGGCCGGGCGCGTAAAGGGACTTCAGCGTCTGGTGGTGGGCCATCAGGTCCACCATCCGCGCCATCCTGCGCTCTCCCATCTCCGCCAGCGGACTGCCGTCCCGGCGCAGGGTCTCGAAGATGTCCCCGACCGTCAGGTCCCGGTCCCCGAACTCGGAGCGGTGGTGGCCGATGCCCTCCAGCAGCCAGGCGAACAGCGACTGCTCCTCCCGGTCGTCGGGCACCCCGGTCCGCGGGTAGGCGTCCAGCACGGACAGCACCCCGACCTCCTCGCCGGCCGCCCGCAGCTGCACCGCCATCTCGTAGGCGATGGTTCCGCCGAACGACCAGCCGAGCAGGTGGTAGGGGCCTTCCGGCCGAACCTTCCTGATCATCTGCACGTACTCGGTGGCGATCTCCTCGATGGACTCCGGCAGCGGTGCGAAATCCACCACGCAGGGCGCCTGGATGCCGTAGATCGGATGCCCCGCGCCCAGGTACCGGGCGAGCGGCAGGTACGGCAGGCTGAACCCGACGCCGCTGTGCACGCAGAAGACGGGCGGCAGGCTGCCGGTCGGCTTGATGCTGAGCATCGCGCCGAAGGGGTCGGTCAGGTCCAGCTCCTCGGCGGAGCCGAGCACTCCGGCCATCACCTCCGCCCCGCTGCGCGGCGCGGTGTCCGCCGCCGCGTCGGCGTCGGCCCCCTCCGGGCGGCAGACCCCGGCGAGCGCGGCCACGCTCTGGTGCACGAAGACGTCGGCGATGGTGATCTCGAACCCGGCGTCGCGGGCACCGCTCACCAGCCGCAGCGACTTCATGCTGTCCATGCCGACGTCGAAGAGGTTCTGCTCGATACCGAACCGGGACAGTCCCAGCACCTCGGCGACGATGTCGTGCAGGGCCTTCTCGGTCGCGTCGCGCGGTGGAGTTCCCGCCGTGGTCTTCGCCGCCTCCGGCGCGGGCAGTGCCCCGCGGTCCACCCGCCCGTCGGCGGTCAGCGGCACCGCGGCGAGCGGCACGAACACCGATGGCACCATGTAGGCGGCGAGCGCCGCCGTCGCCGCCTTGGACAGCGCGGCCGGGTCGACGGCCGCCCCTTCGGCGGGTACGACGTAGGCGACCAGCCGGACGTCGCCCGGGCGGTCCTCCCGTGCCACGACCACCGCCCGGTCCACCGAGGGCTCGCGCGCCAGAACGGCCTCGACCTCGCCCGGGGCGATGCGGAACCCGCTGACGCGCACCTGGCCGTCGGACCGGCCCACGTGGCGCAGGCTGCCGTCCGCGTCCCACTTCACCAGGTCACCGGTGCGGAACATCCGCGACCCGGCGGGCCCGTGGGGCGCCGCCACGAAGCGCTCGGCGGTCGCCGCCGGACTGCCCGCGTAGCCCCGGGCCAGCCCGTCACCGGCCAGGTACAGCTCCCCGACCACACCGGGGCCGACCGGTCCCAGCCAGGGGTCGAGGACGTACGCCCTTACGTTGGCGATCGGCCGGCCCAGCGGCAGCGTGCCGGCCTCGGTCGCCCGTCCGGGCTCGAAGGCGGCGGCGAGAGCGCCGACCGTGGCCTCGGTCGGGCCGAACTCGGTGAGCACCCGCGCCCCGGGGTGGGCCTTGCGCCACGCCTCCAGCCGCTCGCCGGACACCGGCTCGTCCGCCAGCACCAGTTCGCCTGTCGGGGAGCAGCCGTCGGGCAGCACGTCCAGCAGTGTCAGGTGGCTCGGGGTGCCCTTGAAGAACGCGGCCCCCCCGCCGGTGACGGGGTCGTCCTCGGCCAGGTCGCCCAGGAGCACCGTGCCGCCGGTGATCAGCGGCAGGAACATCCCGGTCACCGAGATGTCGAAGGACAGCGGGGTGGTCAGCAGTGCTTCCGCGGCCGGAGCGGCGTAGGCCTCACGGGCCCAGGCCAGGTAGTTCACCACCGCCCGGTGTTCGACGACGGTGCCCCTGGGGCGGCCGCCGGTGCCGGAGGTGTAGATCACGTACGCCGGGTGTCCCGGCAGCAGCGGGACGGTCCGGTCGGCGTCGGTCAGCGGATCGGTCGGCGCGGACGTCACGGCGGGCCCGTCCAGCACGACCGGGGGCGTCCCGGCGGCCAGCATCCGCCGGGCCAGGGCCGCGGTGGTGACCACTCGTACCGGTGCGGTCTCGGCGAACATCCGCTTGATCCGCTCGATCGGCTCCTCGGCCTCGACCGGCAGGTAGGCCGCACCGGACTTGAGCACACCGAGTATCGCGACCGCCGCCTCCGGGGACCGGGGTACGGCTATCGCCACGAAGGTCTCGGGGCCGGCGCCCTCCTCGACCAGCCGACGGGCCAGCTGGTTCGAGCGGGCTTCGAGTTCCGCGTAGGTCAGCGAACCGGCACGGTCCCGAAGGGCGGTGGCGTCCGGGGTACGGGCCGCCTGAGCCGAGAACAGCTCGGGCAGGGTGACGGCCGGCACCTCCCCTGCGGTGTCGTTCCAAGAGGTGAGCACCTTGGCGCGGTCGTCCGCTCCCAGCACGTCCAGCCGGCTCAGGCGGATGTCCGGGTCCGCGGCCACAGCACGCAGCAGCCGCAGGAAGGACTCCACGACGCGCTCGGCGCCCGCCCGGGTGAACAGGTCGGTGCGGTAGCCGAGCAGGCCGCGCATCGAGCCGTCTTCGGGCCATTCCAGCAGCTGGAGGGCCAGGTCGACCTTGATCCGGCCGGACTCGACGAACTCGGGCCGCACCGTGAGGCCGGGCAGGACCAGCGGCGCGTCCCCGTTGTTCTGCAGCGTCAGCATGACCTGGAACAGGGGGTGCCGGGCCAGCGAGCGCGCCGGATTGAGGGCGTCGACCACCTGCTCGAACGGCACGTCCTGGTGCGAGTACGCGGCCAGGTCGGCCTCCCGTACCCGGGCCAGCAGCTCGGTGAACGCCGGGTCGCCGGTGGTGTCGGTGCGCAGCACCAGGGAGTTGACGAAGAACCCGACCAGGTCGCCCAGCGCGTCGTCGGTGCGCCCTGCCACCGAGGTGCCCAGCGGGATGTCGGTCCCGGCGCCGAGGCGGGTGAGCAGCGCCGCGAACGCGGCTTGGAAGATCATGAACGCGCTGGCCCCGGCGCGGCGGGCGATCGCCACCAGGGTGCCGTAGAGCTCTTCGCCCAGCTCGAACAGGATCTCGCCGCCGGAGTCTCCCGCGACCGGCGGCCGCGGGAAGTCGGCCGGCAGGGCGAGCTCTTCGGGAACACCGGCCAGCGCCCGCTTCCAGTAGTCCAGTTGGCGCGATCCGGGGCTGTCGGGATCGTCCGGGGAGCCCAGCAGCTCCCGTTCCCACACCGCGTAGTCCGCGTACTGCACCGGAAGCGGCGCCCAGTCGGGCGCCCGCCCCGCGCACCGCGCGCGGTAGGCGGTGGACAGGTCGCCCAGCAGCGGCGCCATCGACCAGCCGTCGAAGGCGATGTGGTGGAGGACCAGCAGCAGGACGTGCCGGTCCTTGCCGAGGTTGAAGAGCCGTACGCGCAGGGGCGCCTCGGTCGTCAGGTCGAAGCCCAGGTCGTACTCGTCCGCGAGGGCCGCGCCCAGGGCGTCCTCCTCCAGTGACCGGACCTTCAGCACCACGCCCGCGGCGGCCGTGTCCAGGACCCGCAGCGAGGGCCGGCCGGCGGTCTCCGGGATCACCGTGCGCAGTACCTCGTGCCGCTCCACCAGATCGCGGAGCGCGGCCTGGAGGGCGTCGGGGTTCAACCGCCCGGAGAGCCGGAAGGTCATCGGCGAGTTGTAGGTACCGGTGGACCTGCCCTCGCGACGGTTGAGGAACCACAGCCGCTGCTGGGCGAAGGACAGCGGCCGGCCGGCGTCGGCCGGCGCCGGGGCCAGCGCCGGCCGGGCCGCGTCGGCGGTGGCCAGCTGTCCGGCCAGGGCCGCCACCGTCCGCGCCTCGAACAGGGCCCGGATGGGCAGTTCGACGCCCAGCGCCGCGCGGGCCCGGCTGACCAGGCGGGTGGCCAGCAGGGAGTGTCCGCCGATGTCGAAGAAGTCGTCGTCGATCGTGACCCGGTCCAAGCCGAGGACGTCCGCGAACAGCCCGCAGAGGATCTCCTCCGCCGGGTTGCGCGGCTCCCGCCCCTGGAGCCTGGCGTGCAGCTCCGGCTCGGGCAGCGCCTTGCGGTCCAGTTTGCCCTGGGGCGTGAGCGGCAGCTCCGGGAGCGCCACGATCGCCGAAGGCACCATGTAGTCGGGCAGCGCCTCGGCGATCTGCTCACGCAGACCGTCGGCGACGGCGTTCTCGTCCGTCAGGACCACGTACGCCACCAGCCGCCGGTCCCCTCCGGCATCCTCTCGCACGGTGACCGCGGCCTGGGCCACGCCCTCCTGAGCCAGCAGCGCCGAGGCGATCTCACCGAGCTCGATGCGGAAGCCGCGCAGCTGCACCTGGTCGTCGGCGCGCCCGAGATAGTCGAGCTCGCCGTTCTCCAGCCACCTCACCAGGTCGCCCGTGCGGTACATCCGCGTGCCGGGGGTCCCGTACGGGTCGGCCACGAACCGCTGGGCGGTGAGATCCGGGCGGCCCAGGTATCCCCGGGCCAGGCCGCCGGCCACGTACAGCTCGCCGATGACGCCGACCCCGGTAGGAGCCAGGTCGCGGTCCAGTACGTAGACCCGGTGCGCGGAGGTCGGGCGGCCGATGGGCGGTCGGCCGGGCCTGGCCAGCGGGCCGCTGACCGTGGAGCTGACCACGGCCTCGGTGGGTCCGTACCCGTTGTACAGCCGCACCTGCGAGGCCCAGCGCTCGACGGTCTCGGCGGGCACGGCCTCGCCGGCCACCGCCAGGCGCAGGTCGGCGGGGAGCGTGCTGCCCTCGGGCAGGCCGTTCACCACCACCGGCGGCAGGCCGGCCAGGTTGACCCGGGCGCTGTTGATGAGGTCGACCAGCGGCCGGCCCGGCGTGCGGCACTCCTCATCGGCGATCACCAGCGTGCCGCCCGTGAGGAGCGCCAGCATGATCTCCCAGACCGAAGCGTCGAAGCTGAACGAGGCGAACTGCAGCACCCTGGTGTCGCTGTCCAGGCCGAAGCGCTCCACCAGGCTCGCGACCATCGCCAGCAGCCCGGTGTGCTCCACCACGACGCCCTTGGGCCGGCCGGTGGAGCCGGAGGTGTAGATGACGTAGGCCGCGTCGTGGACGCTCAGCGGTGAGTGGCGTTCGGCGTCGGTGACGTCGTGTGCCGGGTACCGCGCCAGCGTCGCGGCGGTGTCGTCCGCGTCGACGGCGATGACGGCCGTCTCCCCGGCGGGCAGCCGCCCCAGGACCTCTTCGTTGGTCAGCAGGGCCACCGAGCGGGCATCGTCCAGCATGTACCCGATCCGGTCCTCGGGGTACGCGGAGTCGACCGGGAGGTAGGCCGCACCGGCCTTGAGTACCGCGAGGGCGGCCACCACCATCGTGGCCGAGCGGGGCAGCGCCACGGCGACGACGTGCTCGGGGCCGACCCCGCGGTCGATCAGCAGCCGGGCCAGCCGGTTGGCGCGGGCGTTGAGGTCCGCGTAGCCGACCTCGACGTCGCCCTCCACGACCGCGGTCCGCTCGGGCGTCCGCGCGGCGTGCTCCTCGAAGACCTCGACGGCCGGTCGCGGCGCGCCGGGCACCGGGCTGCCGGCCCAGTCCTCGAGTATCCGCCGGCGTTCACCGTCGCCCAGCGCGTCCACCGTCGCCAGCCGCGCGCCCGGGGCGGCGACCAGGGCTTCCAGGACGTGTACGAAGCGCCCGACCACAGCCTCGACCTGCGGGGCGTCGAAGACATCGGGACGGTACTGCGCCTCCAGACGCATGCGCTCGCCAGGGAACACCCCGAGCGCCAAGGGGTATTCGGCGATCACCCGGGCCTGCCAGTGCAGCATGGACAGCCCGGGGATGTGCTCGCCGATCCGGTCCAGCACGCCCGTCGGGTAGTTGTGGAAGCTCACCACCGTGTCGAAGAGCTCGCCGATGCCGGCGCCCTGCTGCACCTCGGCCAGGCCCAGGTGCTGGTGCGGTTCGAGGGCGAGCCAGCGGGACTGGAGGTCGACCAGCATCTCCTCGAAGGTCGTCTCCGGAGCGAGGGTCACCCGCACCGGCAGCGTGTGCATGAACGAGCCGACCATCTGCTCCACGCCCGGCAGGTCGGCGGGGCGCCCGGAGGCGACCGCGCCGAAGGTGACGTCCCGGCGTCCGGTCAGGCGGCCGAGGGCCACCGCCCAGGCGCCCTGCGCGATGGTGTTCATCGTCAGACCCCGGGCGTGGGCCCAGGCGGTCAGCGCGCCGGTCAGCTGCTCCGGCAGGTCCACCGCCCAGGTCTGAGGCAGGGTCTCGACCCGGGGGCGGTCGGCGGGGCCGAGGCGGGTGGGCTCGTCCACACCGGCCAGTTCCCGCTGCCAGGCCGCCCGAGCGGCCTCCTTGTCCTGCGCCCCGGACCACTCCAGGTAGCCCCGTACGGAGGCCACCGGCGGCAGCACCGAAGCGTCCGCGCCGTTGGACCACAGGGTGACGAGCTCCTGCGCCAGCACGGCGGACAAGGACCAGCCGTCGACGAGGATGTGGTGGGCGGTCCACACCACGCGGTGGCGCTCCGGGCCCAGTTCGTAGACGGTGAAGCGGGTCAGCGGCGGCTGGGCCACGTCAAAGCGGCGCAGCCACTCCTCGTCGGTGAGCCGGACCGCTTCGGCTTCCCGGCGGTCCTCCGGGAAGCCGGTCAGGTCGACGTCGTTCCAGGGCAGTTCGACGGCGCCCGGGATCAGCTGCACGGGGTCGCCGGCGTCCCGGTCCCGGAAGCCGGCCCGCAGGGCGTCGTTGCGAACCAGCAGGGCGGCCACCGCGGCGCGCAGCGCGGCCTTGTCCAGCGGTCCGGCGATGTCCATGAGGACCTGGAGGGTGTAGGCGTCCATACCGTGCCGGTCGAACTCGGCCTGGAACAGCAGGCCGCGCTGGAGCGGGGACAGCGGCAGGATGTCCGTCAGTCCTTCGACCTCCCGCTCGTACCTCTCGATCTCCTGCTGGCCGACGGTGACCAGGGGGAACTCGGACGGCGTGCGGCCGCCCGCGCCGGGGCGGCGGGCGTGCTCGGCCAGGTCGCCCAGAGCCCGGAACCAGCCCTCGGCGATCTCCCGGACGTCGTCCTCCGCCAGGAGCCCGCCGGCGTACGTCCAGGTCGCCGAAAGCACCGGCCCCTCGGGGCGGTCCTCGGTCACCGCGACGATCTCGACCGGGTAGCGCAGCGGGGTGCCGGGGTGCGCGCTCTCGCCGGAGGCCGCGGCGTCCATCTCCCAGTCGGCCCCCGTGCCGGCGGGGAACCGCCCCAGGTAGTTGAAGCCGATCTGCGGAACGTCATACCGGGCGAGGACCCGGGCGGACTGCGGGTTCAGGTGGCGCAGCAGGCCGTAGCCGATGCCGTGGCCGGGCACCGCGCGCAGCTGCTCCTTGATCCGCTTGAGGGCGGTGCCGCAGCCCGGTCCGCCGTCCCGCACCTGGTTCCGGTCGAGTTCGCCGAGGTCGAGGGAGACGGGGAAGACGCTCGTGAACCATCCGACGGTGCGCGAGAGGTCCTGCTCCCCGGTGACGGCCTGGCGGCCGTGGCCCTCCAGCTCGATCAGCGTCGCGGTGGCGGGGACGCCCCGCGCGCGGCGCCAGTCGGTGACGGCCAGGGCGAGGCCGGTCAGCAGGACCTCGTTGACCTCGGCGTGGAAGGCGGTCGGCACCGTGGTGAGCACCTCGGCGGTCCGCTCGGTCGACAGGGTGATCCGCACCGTGCCGGCCTCGGCACGCGTGTCCCGGGCCGGGTCCAGCGGCCGTCCGCCGAGCAGGGGGTCGGCCTCGGCCGGCCGGTCGTTCCACACGGGCAGCTCGCCCACCACGCGGCTGGTCCGGGCCTGCTCCGAGAGCGCCTTGGCCCAGCCGCGGAAGGACGTGGCTACGGGGTCGAGGCGCACCTCGCCACCAGCGGCCACCGCGCTCCACGCGGCTTCGAGGTCGGGCAGCAGGATGCGCCAGGACACCCCGTCGACGGCCAGGTGGTGGATGACGATCAGCAGCCTGCCCGGCCGGTCGGCGCCCTCGTCGAGGAGCACGGCCTGCACCATCAGGCCGTCCTCGGGCCGGAGCCGGGAGCGGGCAGCGGCCACTTCGGCGGGCAGCCGGTCGTCTTCGGCCCCGGAGACGTCGACCCGGCTGACCATGTCGGCCGCACGCACGGCTCCCGGGGGGAGCGTTTCCAGGGACCACAGTCCGGGTGCGGGCGCCACCAGGCGCATCCGCAGCGTGTCGTGGGTGTCGACCAGGGCCTGCAGGGCCGTCCCGAGCCGTTCAGGATCGGTGCCCGCCGGCACCGCGACCGTCACGTACTGGCTGAACTCGCGTACCGCCTCGGGCAGGTGGCCGAGTTCCTCGCGCAGCTGGTCCACGACGGGCGTGAGCTCGACCTCCCCCACCCCGTCCCGCGCGGCCGCCGGCGCCGCGTCCTCGGCCGGCTGCGCGGCCGCCGCGATGGCCGCGGGCGTGCGGTGCAGGAAGACGTCGCGCGAGGTGATGACCAGTCCGGCCTTTCGGGCCCGGCTGACCACCTGGATGGAGCTGATGCTGTCGCCGCCCAGGGCGAAGAAGCTGTCGTCCGGGCCGACCGAGGCCAGCCCGAGCACCTCGGCCAACACCCGGCTGATGATTTCCTCCGCGGGGCTGCGGGGTGCCGTGGACTCGACGGCCGCCACCGCGAAGTCGGGAACGGGCAGGGCCTTGCGGTCCACCTTCCCGTGCGCGGTCAGCGGCAGCCGGTCGAGGGGGGTCAGGGCAGCGGGGACCATGTACCCGGGCAGTACCCGGCCCAGCCCCTCACGGACCGCGGCGGGGTCCAGCGGGCCCCGTTCCGGGACGAAGTAGCCGATCAGGCGCTTGTGCCCGGCCTGGTCTGCGCTCGCGGTCACCACGGCGTCGCCGACGCCCGGCAGGCCGCGCAGGGCCGTCTCGATCTCGCCCAGCTCGATCCGGTGCCCCCGGATCTTGACCTGGTGGTCGCGGCGCTCGATGAAGTCCAGCTGCCCGTCGGCGCGCAGCACCACCCGGTCGCCGGTGCGGTACATGCGGGAACCGCCGCCCACGAACGGGTCCGGGACGAAGGTGGTGGCCGTACGGCGCGGATCGGCGAGGTAGCCGCGGCCGACCCCGGCACCGCCGATGAAGAGCTCGCCGGGCACCCCCTGCGGCACCGGCCGCAGTTCGTCGCCCAGGACGTACAGCAGGGTGTTGCGCAGCGGCCGGCCGATGGGCACGAACACGCCGTCCAGGACGTCCCCGTGACGGACGTAGGCGTGCGTGACGTCGTCCGAGCACTCGGTCGGCCCGTACATGTTCACCAGCGGGATCGCCGGGTAGCGGGCGAACCAGCGGTCGCACAGCTCGGGCGCGAGTGCCTCGCCGTTGGAGATCATCCAGCGCAAGGCGGGCAGCCGCGGCGCGCTGCCCGTGGTGTCCCAGGCGTCGAGGGTGGCGCGCAGCAGGGACGGGACCACCTCCAGCACGGTCAGCCCCTCGGCGCCGATGGTCCCGAACAGTGCATCCGGGTCGGCCGCCGTGTCCGGACTCACCACGCGCACGCGCCCGCCGACCAGCAGCGTGGTCAGCGTCTGCCACACGGTGATATCGAAGGTGACGGGGGCGTTGTGCACCAGGCTGTCGGCCCTGGTCAGCGCGAGTTCCTCGACCTTGGCCAGCAGGTGGTTGATCATCCCGCCGCGCTGCACCATGGCACCCTTGGGGCGGCCCGTGGAGCCGGAGGTGAAGATGACGTACGCCAGGTCCTTCGGTCCGCCGGCTACCGGCGCCAGGGCGCTCTGCGCGTCCTCGGCGTCGTCCAGCACCAGCAGGGGGATCTCCCGCCCGGTCCCGGCGGCCAGCCGTTCGGCCAGCTCGCGGCTGGTGGCGTCGGCCACGAGGCAGGCCGCACCACTGTCGGACAGCAGCGCGGACAGCCGGGCGTCCGGGGACCGGGGGTCGAGGGGCAGGAAGGCGCGCCCGGCGCCGAGCACACCCAGCTCCGTGACGACGAAGTCCCGCCCGGGCTCGGCCAGGACGGCCACCAGGCCCGCCCCTTCCAGCCGCCGGGAGAGCGCGCTCGCGCGGCCGGTCAGCTGGGCGTACGTCAGACTGCCGGCGTCGTCGGTCACCGCGACCGCGTCGGGCCGCTCGGCCGCCCGGGCCCGCACCCGCTCCACCACGCCGAGGTACGGTTCGGCCCGCTCCGGACCGGTGAGCACCTGTGCGAGCCGCTCGCCCTCTTCGGACGTCAGCAGCTCCACCGCACCGAGCCGGTCCTCGGCGCCGGCCGCCACGAAGCGGCCGAGATAGGTGATGAAACGCTCGAGGTGTCCGCGGACCTCCGCGCGGTGGTAGCGGCTTTCGTTGGCGCTGAGGTCGACACCGATCCCGGCCGCGCCCTTGTCGGCGACGGTGAACTCCAGATCGTCCACGAGCCCGGTGGACGGGCTGTGCAGAACCGCCTCGCACGGCCCGATCGACAGCTTCTCGATCTGCGGCATCATGTTGAGGAACGGCCCGAACGGGCGCCGGTCGTCGCTGGCCAGGCCCATGCCGCGGCGGATCCTGCTGACCCGGAAGCGCTGGTGCTTGAGTGCTCCGGATATTTCCTTGTACGCGGCGGACAACAGCCCGCCGCGGGTCGTCTCCGGGCGGATCCGCAGCCGCAGCGGCACGTAGTTGACGACCATGCCGGGGATGTTCTGCATGGTGCCGCCGACCCGTGCGGTGACGGGCAGCGACAGCAGGACGTCCTCCGCGCCGGTCATCCGCTGCGTGTACGCGCCGAGCGCGGCCGTCAGCACGGTCTGCCAGGTCACCCGGGCGTCCCAGGCCACCGCGCGCAGCCGCTCGGCGAGCTCGTCGGTGAGGACGGTCTCCTCGCGCAGGAAGGACTGGGCCGGCTCGGCGTCGCGGCGGGCCAGGGTCACCAGCTCCGGGGAGTCGGCGAAGTGCTCCTGCCAGTAGGCCCGGTCCCGCTCGTGGCGCGGCGAGGCGGCGTAGGCCGCCTCGGCCTCGATCAGCGTGCTCAGCGGGGCGAACCGGCCCTCGTCGAGCGGGGTGCCGGCGCTCATCGCCTCATAGATCGCAGCCAGCCGCTGCCAGTAGATGACGTAGCTGAAGCCGTCGGAGACCAGGTGGTGGTTGAGGAGGCAGAACACAGTGCGGTCTTCGGCGAGCGTGAACACGCTCAGCCGGAACAGGGGTGCCCGCCCACCCACCGTGAACGCCACCTTCAGGTCGGCCGCGATGGCCTCGCGGGCCGCCGCCACCGGGTCGTGCGCACCGCGCACGTCGGTCGTCGTCAGCGGCAGCTCGGCCAGTTCCTCGACGACCTGGCGGGGCTCGCCGTCCACTTCGAAGAAGCGGAGCCGCAGACACTCCGACTCCTCGGCGAGCCGGGCCAGGGCCGCCGCGAACCTCTCCGGGTCCAACGGGCCCTTGATGTCCCAGTAAATGGCGGTGTTGTACGTGGCTCCGCCACCGGTGAGCTTCTCGTCGAACCAGATGTCCTTCTGGCCAGCGGTGAGCGGCAAGCCAGCCGTCGGAACACGAGTCATTGCAATCCCCTCGGAAAAGTCACCAGGTACATGCCGCCAGGCCGGCCTCATCGCGTGAGCACCGCTCGAAGTCCACGGGCATGGGGGCCGCTCACACGCACTGCCCCTCGCCGGCTGTCCGGGGCGGCAGGGGCAGCGTCGTGCTTCATGCTGTCCGGGTGCGCTGACAGCGCACTGACCGAGAACTGACGGTCGCCGAGGGCGGCCTGGTCAGCCGCAGCCGCCCGCGTGCCCGTCGTCCGCGGATCGGCCGATGCCCACGGCGCCGGCCGACGCGACGGGGGGTGGAACGGACGCCGGCGCTTCGGCGCGCAGGTGCTCCACGAAGGCGTCGAGGCGGTCCAGGCCCCAGTAACGGGTGTAGCCCCGGACGAAGAAGGGCACCCCGAAGACCCCGTCCTTGCAGACGTCCATCAGCACGTCCACGCCCTGGGCCCGCAGTTCCGGGTCGGACTCGGCCGTGGAGAGCGTCTGCGGGGCGATGCCCAGTGCGAGGCCGATGTCCGCGATGGTCCCGGGGTCGCAGATGTTGCGGCCTTCGCCGAACCTGGCCCGGTAGACGGCGGCGATGTAGTCGTGGCCTCGCCCCTCACGTGCCGCCACCAAGTACCCCAGGTGCGGGACCTCCCACACCGGGTCCTTGTCCACCGGCCAGTTGACTGTGATCCCGCGGGCCTTGGTGATCCGGCCGATGTCCTGGAGCACGTACCTGTTCTTCTCCCGTGACATCTCCGAGTACGGGAACCGGCCACCGCGCTCCTGGAGCATCCGGGAGCTCTCCTCGTCCGGTTCGAAGAACGGCAGCCACTCCAATCGCTCCACCAGATCGGGATGGCGGTCCATCAGTTCCCGGTAGGCGAGCCACGAGTACGGGCTGCGCAGTGAGAAGTAGAACCGCGGCGTCTTGTTCTTGGGCATGCTGCCCTTCCCCTCCGATTCACGGATACTGCGGGGCGTGCCTCCGGGGCCGCCCCGGCTCACACGACGAGGCCGCCGTCGACGCCGACGACCTGGCCGGTGATGTAGGCGGCGCGGTCGGAGACCAGGAAGGACACGAGGTCGGCCACCTCCTCGGGCCGACCGAAGCGGCCGAGCGGGATCCGCTCGGTCATCTTCCGCACGTGGTCGTCCGCGAGCCCGGAGAGCATGTCGGTGTCGACGAACCCGGGGGCCACGGCGTTGGCGCGCACGCCGTACTTCCCGGCCTCCTTGGCCAGCGCCTTGGTGAAGCCGATGATCCCGGCCTTGGAGGCCGAGTAGTTGGTCTGCGTCGCGTTGCCGTACACCCCCGCGACGGACGACATCGTCACCACAGTGCCCGCCCGGCGCTTCATCATCGAGAAGACGGCGGCCTTGCACAGGTGGTAGGTGCCGTCCAGGTTGGTGCGCAGCACCGCGTCCCAGTCGCCCTCGGACAGCATCACCAGCGGGTTGTCGCGGACGATGCCCGCGCAGGAGACCACGGCGTGCAGCGGGCCGAGCTCCTTCTCGGTGGCCCGGACGAAGTCCCGTACCGCTCCCGCGTCGGCGACGTCGGTGCAGGCGGTGAAGACCTCGGCGCCCTCCTTGCGCGCCTCTTCGGCGGCCAGCAGCGCGGCGTCCTTGTCGGACCGGTAGCAGAACGCGACGTCGAAGCCGTCCCGCGCGAGCCGGGTCACCACGTGCCGCCCGATGCCGCGGGAGCCCCCGGTCACCAGTGCAACCCTGCGTGCGGTCGTCTCCACGCTCATCCCTCCTCGCCCGCGGGGGCGGCGAGCAGCGCGCACCCCGCTGTTCCGTCCCGGTCGACCGCCGTGACCAGCGCAAGCCCTCCGGATGCGGTCTCCTCGTCCTCGAGTGCCGCCAGTACCGCCGCGAGCTGGAAGCTCGACGCGGCCGCCGAGGTGTCCCCCAGCAGCGCCCGGGTGCCCAGCCACCGGGGCCGGACCGGTCCCAGCACCTCGCCGACCGCCTGCTCCTCGACGCCGGCCAGCACCCCGCCGGTCTCCACCGGGGCCACCAGCCGGATGTCCTCGACCCGGGCGCCCACCTGCTTCAGGGCGTCGCGCACGCACTCGGCCAGCGCCCCGGGGGCCTGGTCCGGGGCGCCGAACGCACGGAAGCGGGTGGTCAGCAGCCGGGCCCGGGCCCGGCGTCCGGCGTCCCGCGCGTCCTCGGCGGTCTCCAGCAGGAAGACCGCGCCGCCCTCGCCGAGCGGGGACTCCCGGTCCGCCCCGTCCCGGCCGTGCCATTCCAGCCAGGCCCGCTGGACGGAGTACTCCTCGGCCGCCCCGCACAGGACCCTGGCGCAGTGCCCGCCCCGGTGCAGCCGGGCGGCGTAGCTCAGCGCGGTCAGGCCCGTGAGGCGACCGCCGGCGATGGTGGTGTTGGGGCCCTTGATGCCGTGCCAGATGGCGCTCTGCCCGGCGGCCCGGTTCATCACCGTGTTGGGGAAGCGGGCCGGGTCGACGTGGTAGGGCCGTTCTCCGGCGAGCGAGTCACGGGTGAAGTCCATGATGCTCTGGACGCTGCCCGAGCCGGTGCCCAGTACCAGCCCGGTCTCCTCGGGCCGGTCGGTCAGTCCGGGGCCCCCGTCGGCCAGCAGCCGGCCGACCGCCGTCACCGCGATGGCAGTGACCCGGTCCATGGTCCGGGTGCCCTTCTTGCCCAAGTGCTCGGCCGCGCTGAAGTCCGGGACGAGCGCCCCTTCGGCGAACGGGCCGGGGTACACCTCCCGGTCCAGCCCGGCGATCGCGCTGCGGCCGGCGCGCACTCCCTCGCGGAACGGGTCGCTGCCCACGCCGAACGGGGACACCGCTGACCAGGTGGAGAAGACCAGTGCGGACATCAGGCAGCCTCCCGGTGCCGTCCCAGGACGAGCACGGCGTTGTTGCCCGCGAAGGCGAGCGCGTTGTTCTGCACCACGGAGAGCTGGGCCGGCCGCGCCTCGTTGGGTACGCAGTCCAGCCCGCAGTCCGGGTCGGTCTCGCGGTGGTTGATCGTGGGCGGGATGAACCCCTCGGCGATGGCCAGCGCACAGGCGGCCGAACCCAGGGCGCTCGCCGCCCCCATGCTGTGCCCGACCATGGACTTGATGGAGACGGTGGGCGGCGGCACGTCGAAGACCTGCCGGATGGCGCCGGCCTCCGTCACGTCGTTCGCCTGGGTGCCGGTGCCGTGTGCCGAAATGAAGTCGACGTCCCGGGCCGTGATCCCGGCGTTGCGGTGGGCCAGCGCCATGCACCGGGCGAGACTGTCCTGGTCCGGGGCGACGGGGTGGTGGGCATCGCAGTTGAGCCCGTACCCCAGGACCTCGGCGTAGATGCGGGCGCCGCGGGCGCGGGCGGACTCCAGGCTCTCCATCATCAGGATGCCGGCGCCCTCACCGGTGAGGATGCCCTTGCGGTCCCGGTCGAAGGGCTGGCACACCTCCGGTGCGATGGTGCCCAGCCGGTAGAAGCCGGCGAAGGTCTTGTGGCACACCGCGTCGGCCCCGCCGCACAGCGCCACGTCGACGTCACCGGAGCGGATCGCGTCGTAGCCGCTGCCGATCGCGTAGTTGCCGGCCGCGCATGCGGTGGGGATGGTCAGAGCCTCCACGTCGACCAGCCCGAGCTCGCGGACGATGCTGGAGGACAGCCGGCTGGCGTGCGCCCGGCGGACGATCTGCCGGGAGAGCTGTTCGGGCCCCCGGTCGAGCTGCTCGCCGGCGAGTACGTCGAGGTCCCGCGACTCCGCGTCGGTGGTGCCGACCGACACCATGGACCGTCGGCCCCGCAGCTCCTCCAAGCCGAAACCCGCGTCGGCGACCGCCATGTTGGCCGCCGCCACGGAGAACTGTGTGGCCCGGCCGAGTTCGTCCGGGTCGATGGCGCGAATCCAGTCCGCGGGCCGGAAATCGGTCACCTCGCACCCCTGGGAGTGCGCGAAGCCGGTGGTGTCAAAGGCCGTGATGGGCTTGGCCCCGCTGCGGCCGGCGCGCAGGCCGGCCAGGAACTCCTCGACCCCGAGCCCGATGCTGGTGACCAGGCCCAGCCCCGTGATGACCACCTGGCGCGGCCGCTGTTCGTTGTCGTACACCCTGTGCTCCAGTCCTCCACGCCCGGCCGGGTACACCCGGTCCGGACAGCGCGGGCTACTTGGCGGCCACGGCCTCGTTGACGACGGCGAGCACGGCGTCGAGGTTGACCATGCGGGCCAGTTCGCTCTGGTCGATGTCGACGCCGAAGGTGCGTTCGAGGGTGGAGAGGATTTCGATGGCCCCCATCGAGTCAGCCTCGTGGTCCTCCTTGAACCGACTGGTGTCAGTCATCTCGGCAGGCTCGATCTCGAGGATGTCGCAGATGATGTCCTTGATCTGGGCGCGGCGCTCGGCGCTCGTGGCTGCAGTAGTCATGCGCACGATGCTCAGACATCGGCCTGACAGCTGGCTGACCGCCAGCTGACGGGGTGCGGGGGTGCCTTCGGGCGGAGTCGGCACCGACTGGGGAGCCGTCGTCGGCGGGGGTGACGGCTGGGGGGCCCTCGGCAGGAACTGTCCCAGCTCGCGGAATTGCTCGGGGTGGTCGACCATCCAGGACCAGTAGCGCGGGATGGTGCGCGCGTACACGCAGTAGTAGCGGCGCACGCTGTCCAGCAGCTTCCGCAGGACCTTCGGGCTGATCGCCTCGGACCGCCACACCAACAGCAGTTCACAGGTACGGGCGTCGGCGACCGGCACCAGGCGCACGTGCTCGGTGGCTCCAGTGGGGGTGGTCAGCGCGGCCATCCCGGCGTCCCGGACCCAGCTCATCGCCTCGTGGTGCCCGCGCACCAGGTGCACCGAAGCGGGAGGATCGTCGAAGAGGTCGGCGAACGCCGTCTCCTCCGTGTCGTGGAACCAGTGGCCGCGCGCGTAGCGGACCCAGTCCAGGGCCCGGGCCTGCTCGGAGCCGACCGGTTCCTCCCCGGCCAGCCAGTGGTCCTTGGGCAGCGCGATCCATACCGGCTCTCGCACCACGACGGCCGTGCTGAGCTGCCCCCTTCCGGCCTCGCTCTCCGGTCCGGCCAGCACGTTGGGCACGAGCGCCAGGGCGAGCCGCCCCTCCCTGACCGCGTCCATCGCGTCGGCCGGGTCCACCGTCTCGGTCTGCACGTCGGTGTTCGGCAGCGATTCCGCGATCGCCTCCCGCAGGGCCGGCGTCGTCCACTCGACATTCCCGATGCGCAGGGTGTCCGTGGCCTGTGAGGCCACCTCGGCGAGGATCGCGTCACCCCGCTGGGCGAGATCGACGAGCATCGGGATCAGCCGTTCGCCGAGCGGAGTGGGTACCACTCCGAGGTGCGAGCGGACGAAAATGTCCCCGCCTAACTCTTTTTCGATACGTCGCAGTTGGGTGGAGAGACCGGGTTGCGGAAGGTTGAGCCGGGCAGCGGCCTTGGATATACTCCGGGCAGTCGCGATGGCTGCAACGAGTCGTGCATGCCTTAACTCGACATCCATCTCAAGCACGGCCCCCTGGCTCCGGGGCACACCGTTCTCCCGCACGTGCCCTACAGCGGGGCGCACATAACGTGCCGGTAACGCCCCGTACGACGCATCTTAGACATGGCTCTGAGCAGCCGTCCACGGTAAAGATCAAGCAGCAGGGGCCAGAAATCGACGGGGCCGCCCCAGGGCGTCGTCCTGCTTCAGGATCGCCTGATAGATCTCGTGAAGGGAACGCCCGGGCTCCAGACCCAAGTCGTCGGCCAGCCGCCGGCGCGCGTCGTGGAAGACCTCCAGCGCCTCGGTCTGCCTGCCGTCCCTGTACAGGGCAAGCATCAGCAGCTCGCTGAGCCGTTCCCGGCCCGGGTGCTCGGCTGCCAACTGACGGAGTTCCGGGACGGATACGCGTTCCAGTCCGACCGCCAACTTCGCGGTGACCAGGTCCTCGTAAGCGGTGAGCCTGCGTTCGTCCAGGTGCGCAGCCTCGGTCCGGCAGCGGAACCCCTCGGACACGTCCATCAGGGCCGCGCCCCGCCACATGCCCAGGCCCTGCTCCAGCACCTCCACCGCTCGCGGCGCGTCCGCGCCCACGAGCGCCGCGCCGCGGTCGGCCAGCGCCAGGAAGCGGTGGGCGTCCACCGACTCCTTCGGAACGTGGAGGACATAGCCCCCGCCGACCGTTTGGATCAGGTCGCTCCCCTGTCTTCCCGTGACGGAGACCAGCAGTTTCCGCAGCCGGGTGACAGTCGCCTGCAGTGCGTTCTTGGCGTTGGCTATGCGTCCGTCGCTCCACAGCTCGTCGACGAGCTGGTCGAACGGAACGGGCTGCCCGGGAGAGAGAGCGAGCAGTGCGAGCACCGCGCTTACCCGTTTCGACGCCACGCCCCACTGCTGGGGCCCCTGGGTCAAGGAAAGTGAACCGAGTATGTGGATTTCCACCGTTTCGTACCCCCGTGTATGTCTCACTCAAATCCTGACCCGCTTGAGGATCGCTGGGAAATATCATCTGGCCGACTCGGCCATAACCGGACCGGTATGGCCCGGTGGTACAGGCGGTACGGGCGGTGCCGGCCGCGACACAACGCCTGCTGGGCCGCTCGCGGTGAGCGGCCCAGCAGGCCGGCCTTCCCGGGGGTGGAAGGCCGTTCGCAAGCTGCCGGGATCGGCAGCCGTGGGGTTCAGAACCGCCCGGTCGCCTGGGCCTGGCGGAGGTCGCGCACCGCGGCACCGGCCGGCTGCGACTGGGCCCGCCGCATGCCGCGGGACGGCCACCAGCTCCGGTTGCCCAGCAGGATCAGGGCTGAGGGCAGGATCATGATGCGCACGATGAAGGCGTCCAGCAGGACCGCGACGGCGAGGCTGAAGCCCATCTGCTTCATCTCGACGAGGCTGAGGAAGATGAAGCTGGAGAAGACGGTGACCATGACGATCGCGGCGCTGGTCACCACGCCCGCGGAGCTGCCGATGCCTTCCAGCACCGCCTTGCGGGTGTCCAGTCCCCGCAGGGCCGCCTCCCGGATCCGGCTGACCACGAAGACCTGGTAGTCCATCGACAGTCCGAAGAGGATGACGAACAGGAACAGCGGTACCCGGGCCCCGATCGCACCGGTGGAGTGGAAGTCCAGCATGTTCTGCGCCCAGTCGCCCTGGAAGACCACGACCAGCAGACCGAACGCGGCCGCCGCGGAGAGCAGGTTCAGCGCGATGCCGATCAGGCCGATCACCACCGAGCGGAAGGTCACGACCGTCACCGCGAAGGTCACCAGCAGCAGGAAGCCGACGATGAGCGGGAGCTTCGAGTTCTGGTGGTCGAGGTAGTCGACATCACGGGCTATGTCACCGGTGACATAGGCCTCGGCGCCGGCGACCTTGCCGACCGTGGCGGGCAGGTAGTCGTCACGGATGCGGTCGAGCGAGTCGAGCGCCTGGGAGGAGCTCGGCTTGAACGGGACGGACAGCGTCAGGCTGCTGATCCGGCCGTCGGCGGAGGCGCGCGGCTTGAAGTCCGCGTCCTTGGCGAACATCGGGTCGGCCTGGGCCCGCCGGCGCAGGCCCTCCAGCGCCTGTGCCACCTGCGGTGCGCTGGACGCCTCCGCCCGCACCACGACCTGGTGCTGTACCAGCATGTCCGGGAAGGCGGCGGTCAGCCGGTCATAGGTCTGCACAGCGGGGATCTTGCGGGAGAAGGTGTCCTTGCCCAGCACGCTCAGCTTCAGGCCGAGGGCGGGTGCGGACAGGGCCAGCATGACGAGCGTGGAGACCAGCAGGGTGACCCCCGGACGCCGAGTCGCGGGCCGCAGCAGCGTCTGCCAGACCTTGCTGGTCCCGCCGTGGTCGCGGTTGCGCTTGCCCTCCTGGACGCGGTGGGCCGCACGGCGCTCCGAGCGCGCCCCCAGCTTGGCGAGCAGGGCGGGGAGCACGGTCAGGGAGCTCGCCATGGCGACGAGCACGACGATGATGGTGCCGGTGGCCAGCGAGGAGAAGATGACGTCGGTGGCCAGGTAGAGGGTCGCGGTCGAGACGATCACCGCGAGGCCCGAGACGACGATGGCCCGGCCGGCGGTCGCCGCGGCGAGTTCGACGATGGCCTGCGAAGCGAGTTTGCCACCCGCGCGGGCCCGCTCCTCGCGGTCCCGCTTGAGGTAGAAGAGCGAGTAGTCGACGCCGACGGCCATGCCGATCAGCAGGATGATGTTGTTGCCGACACCGGCGTCCGGCAGGACGTGCGACGCCAGGGCCGACAGGCCCATCGCCGCGGCGATCGAGGACAGCGCCAGCAGGACGGGAACACCGGCCGCGATCACCGACCCGAAGGCGATCATCAGAGTGATGACCGTGACCGGCAGGGTGAGCATCTCCGAGAAGGCGAGGTCGTCACCGCGCTGCTGGTCGAGGCCCTTGCTCATGGACGGGCCGCCGGTCTCCTGCACCCGTACCCCGGGGTGGTTCTTCTGGACTTCGGCGGTCTGCGCGACCAGCGGGTCGACGTGCTTGCGGGCGCCGAGCTCCTCACCCTTCATGACCACCTGGACCATGAGGACCTTGCCGTCCTTCGAGACGACCGGCTCCTCGACCCGGTCGACCTCGGCGAGGTTCCCCATCCGGGCGGTGACGTCGGCGGCGGCCGCCCGGGCCGCCGCCAGGTCCAGCGAGCCGGACGGGGAGTCGATGACGACCTGCTCGACCGGCCGGCGCTGGAGGCCGCCTTCGGCGGCCAGCGCCTCAGCCCGTCCGGCCTTGCCCACCCGGTAGTCCTCGGTGGTGGCGCTGTTGGTACCGACGGCGGCTGACGCGCCGAGGCACAGCACGACGAAGACGAACCATCCCACGATGGCCCGCCAGGGGTGAGCCGCGCTCCAGCTCGCCACCTTGACGGTGACCGACTGCTTCTTCACTGACTACAACCCCTTACTCGCGTCATCCCCAGCTTTGACCTGTCAGCAATACATTACAGGTGAAGGTCCTAGCGTCAATCGGGCCTTCCGGCAACCGCCGCCGTTCGACGTCCCGGGTGGTCGAGATCCGGCCACCCGGAAAGGAAGGGACCCCGCCCCGTCGATCCGGGGGCGGGGTCGCCGTGATGCGCGTAAGACCAGCTCAGCTGGCGGCGGGGAGCCGGTCGAAGAAGGAAGTGGTCTGCTGGGCCGCGTCCTGGTGGGAAGCCTCCAGCCAGATCGCGCTTCCGCATGCGCACCCGCGGTCCCGGGGTGCGCATGCGGAGGTCGCACGGATGAGGAGAGTCCCAGGGTGCGGCGTGCGGGAGCTCCGCCGGCCGTGCGGCCCTCAGCCGGCGCGCAGCTCGAAGGCGATCAGCGCAGCGGCACGGTCCAGAGCCTCGGCGACCGCTGCCCGGCTCTCCCCGACCGCGATGATGTGTCCGATCCGCCCGTAGGCATCCGTCGGCGGCGCGACCGGGCGGCCGGCGGTGGCGGTGACCGTCACCCGCTCGACCCCCGCGACGGCGCGGGCCCGTTCCACACCGGTGACGCGCTCCAGCACCCCCGCCTCGGGGGGCAGGAGGAACTGGATGCCCGCGTACCGCGCGAAGCCCCCGGGCAGTACCGGGTCCGCCCCGGTGGCGTGGCGCACCTGGGCCGTGAGCAGGTCCACCCCGGTGGCGAGACGGTAGAGCTCGGGGATCAGGCCGCCCGCGAGCCGCGGGTTGATCTCGATGACCGCGCTCCCGGACCCCGTGAACCTGACCTCGGTGTGCGCCGGGCCGCGGCCGAGGCCGGTGGCGGTCAGCGCGGCCACCACGGTCCGCCCCATCTCCCGCACGACGTCGTCCGGCAGATCGGCGGGCACGATGTGCCGGGACTCCACGAAGTTCGGTGCGCCGGTCACCGTCTTCTCCGTGATGCCGATCAGCCGGTGGTCGCCGTCGAGTCCGAATGTCTCCACGCTGTACTCCGGGGCGTCGAGGTACTCCTCGACCAGTGCCCGGCCGGCCGTGGCCTGGCCGCGCCCGTTGGTCCGTACCGCCACGATCTCCTCGGCGAGGGCGGCCGCCTGTTCCGGGGAGTCGCAGCGCCGGACCCGCGTGGAACCGGAGTCGTCGACGGGCTTGACCACACAGGGCGTGCCGAGCCGAGCCGCAGCCGCGGCGGCGGCCGCACCGTCCCGCACCACCTCGAATCCCGGCTGGCCCACGCCGGCCCGCGCAAGGGTCCGGCGCAGCTCTCCCTTGTCCCGGCAGCCGGCTATCGCCGCCTCGCTCTGCGCGGGCAGGCCCACCGCGGTGGCCAGCGCGGCGGCTGCCACCAGATAGAACTCGCTGGTGGTGGACACCCCGGCGATGCACCCGGGCTCGAACGCCTTGGTCACCGCCCGGATCAGCGCATCGGTGTCGTTGGTGTCGCAGTCCACGAGCGTGGCGCCGGTCTCCTCCAGGCCCGCGTACCGAGCGGAGTCCCCCGTCGCGAGCACCGGCTCGTAGCCGGCCTCCGCCGCGATCCGCAGTGCGGACATGCCGGTCCCCGTGGTGTTGGACTCCACGAAGACGAACGCCGGGCGCGGGGCGTCGGCGCGGTTGCGGCGGAAGGACCAACTGTGCACCTCGGTGCCGTCGAGCACCTGGCGCGGCACCGTGGCGAGCGGCAGCCGGTCCACGTTCTGCTCGGCCCAGTGCGCATCGCTGTGCACCGTGTCCGCGTAGCGGTCGCCGCGGTCCGGGAAGATGCCTACGAGGGTCGTCCCCGGGGTGGCCCGGTCGGCCATGGCGCCCAGCACCCGGTACACCGACCCGGATGTGTTGCCGGCGAACAGCTTCTCCTCACGGGCCAGGTCCCGGGTCGCGGCGAACGCCTCGCGGTCGTTGAGCCAGTGCACCTCGTCGATCAGGGCGTGGTCGAGGTTCTTCGGGTGCAGGCTGTTGCCCAGGCCGCTCTGCAACCGCTTGGGCCGGTCGGGCTGGCCGAACAGCACGCTGCCGACGCAGTCCACTCCGACCACGTACAGATCCGGCACCGACTCCCGCAGCACCCGCGAGGTACCGCACAGCGACCCGCCGCTGCCCACCGCTCCGACCACCACGTCCACGGTGTCCAGGTCGGCGAGGATTTCAGCGGCCAGGTGCCGGTAGGCGGCGGGGTTCTGCGGGTTCTCGTACTGCCGGGGCCAGAACGCCCCGGGGTGCTGCGCCATGATCTCCCGCAGCCGGGTCAGCCGGGCGCCCTGCCATCCCTGGGCGTCCATGGCGGACACCACGTGTACCTCGCAGCCCAGCGCCTCCAGCTTGGCCAGCGTCGTCCGGTCGATCCGCGGGTCGGTGACGATGTGCACCGGGTGGCCGAGCGCGGTACCCACCAGGGCGACCCCGAGGGCCATCGTGCCCGAGGAGCTCTCCACTATGGGCGCGCCCTCGGCCAGAGCGCCGGTGCTGCGCGCTTCGGTGATGATCTGTTTGGCCACCCTGTCCTTCATCGCGAACAGGTTGTTCATCTCCAGTTTTGCGTAGACCGCAACGCCCCGCTCGGCTCCCAGCCGGAGGCGTACCAGCGGCGTGTGGCCGATGGCGTCGATCACGTTCTGGCTCAGCATGTGGGCTCTCTCTTCCCGTGCCTGCGCCCGGCCGGCCCTGCACCGGACGTCATCGGTCGAAGCTCAAGGTCCGGTAGACCGTCACGTTTCCGGCGAGTTCGGAGCACGCGCTCGCGGCGTCCACCACCCGCTGCGGGTAGGCGGGATCGGCGGTGTCCAGCAGCACACCCAGGCTCGTACCGCTGTGACCGACCACCACGCCGAGCCCGCCGACCTGTCGGCATATTTCGATCACGGGCGACAACATCCGCTTCGGGCGCAGCACTTGGTTCATCAGGGCGCTGCGGGTGGCCACCGCGCCCACCTCGGCGAGGTCGGCGCGGGCCACCGCGTCCGTCATCCGCTCCAGCAGCCGGGCGTACTCCACGCGGTCCGCGGCGGAGAACGGCTTGGGGATGCGGTTGAAGGCGACGGTGTCGATCTCTCCGCCCTCGTCGACGCCCACCACGGTCATCGGCGGCAGCGCGCCCAGCTTGGAGTGCAGCGCCACCCGCCGGTGGTAGAAGGCCACGATGCCCGGATAGAGGACCCCATCGGTGGGCTCGATCCGCGCGAGCAGCGTTTCGATCCGCCGCGGCGGCATCGGCTCCCCCAGCGCGTTGGCGACGGCACGTGCCGTGGCCACCAGGTCGGCGGACGAACTGGCCAGGCCCTTGCCCTCGGGCAGGGTGCTCTCGACCGTCAGTACGCCTCCCATCGGCGTCGCCGAGGAACCCGTGATCATCTCGGCGAGGCGGAGCGCCTTGCGCTTGTGCGCGGGGTACACCTCCACCCCGTCCGTGCCGGGCGTGCCGTGGAAGGTGGCCCGGGCCCAGCGGGCGATCGGCAGCGTGACCAGGAAGTCGCTGTCCTCCTCGGGCAGCACGCCCTGGAGCAGCTCGCCGAACGTGCCGGACGCGGTGCTCACCCCGGTCACCGCCGCGTACGGGGCGACGCGGCGCTCCGTACCGGGCTGCCGCAGCGCCCCTTCGGGAACCCTCGCCACTACTGCCGCCCTTCCGGCCCGGCCAGCAGCCGGTCGACGCCCGCCGCCGCCTCGGCCATGCCCGTACGCCGGGTCTGCCAGCGCTCCGCCACCTCGTCGAACGCGTACCCCTGTTCGGCGAGCAGGGCCCGCACGGCGTCCGGATGGGCCGAGCCGTCCGAGCGTTTGGCGGTGAGCCCGCCCGGCAAGCCCATCGCCTCGGTGAGCAACGCGACGGCGTCACCCGTCCGGTGGCCCTCCTCGGCCAGCAGCGCCTCCAGCAGCGGGCCGTCCGGCTCGGCGGGCGACAGTCCGCGTTCGACGGCACGCACGATGTAGCGGCCGGCGACGACCTGGGCCGTGCGCCAGGGCACACCGGCCCGCAGCGTCAGCAGATTGGCGAGGGTGAACCCGCCCAGGTACTCGGCGGAGCAGGCGTCGCGCATCCGGTCCTCCCGGAAGCGGAGGTTCTCCAGCACCGCACCGAACAGCCTCAGCACCGAGGCCAGGGTGTCGAAGGCCGCGGGAACCCCGGCGTTCGCCTCCTTGGACACCTCTACGGAGTTGCTGTAGGGGGTGTTCCGCTGGGCGGTGGCGATGTCGGTGTAGGCCGCGCTCAGGTGTGCCGTGCGGGCCCGAATGCGTTCCAGCACGGGGAAGTTCTTCTTCTGCGGCATGGCCGAGGAGATGCCGGACCAGTGGTCCGGCAGGTCGATGAAGCCGTACCCGGCGCCGCCCCAGGTCATCAGGTCGGTGACGAACCGGCTGAGCGCGACGCCCAGCATCGAGAATTCCGCGCACGCCTCCAGTGCCCAGTCGCGCTGCGCCACTGCCCGCAGGGCGTGGGTGCGGACGTGGGGGAAGCCCAGCAGGCCGGCCATCCGCGCGCGGTCCCAGGAGAGTTCCTGTCCCGCCATCGCCCCCGCGCCCATCGGCGAGGCACCGGCGGTCCGGTACACCGCTTCCATCCGCTCCAGGGTGTGCAGCACCTGGTCGCACACTCCGGCGAAGTAGAACCCGGGGCTGATCACCTGGGCCGGTTGCATATGGGTGTAGCCGGGCATCGCCGAGTCGGTGCTGCGGGCGGCCAGCCGGTGGGCGGTGCGGCCGAAGGCCAGCAGAGCCTCGGCACTGTCCAGAAGCCGGGCGCGGCCGTACATCAGCTGGGCCGTGGCCTGCAGGTCGTTGCGGCTGCGGTCCACGTGCCAGGCGGGCGGTACCTCGGCCAGCCGCCGGGAGACGTAGCGCTCCAGGGTGAAGGCGATGTCGCTCATGCTCTCCCTCGCCTCCTCGGCGATGGCGGCGGGGGTGACCTGGTCGAGCAGCGTGGCGATGGCGCCCACCTGGGCACCGTCGAGCAGCCCGAGCCTCCGGTACTCCAGCAGCAGTACCTTCTCCAGCTGGACGTACCCGGGCAGCAGGGCCTCGATCTCGAAGCGGAGCTGCGGTTCGAGCACCTCGGCGCGCAGCAGCGGGTCCGGGCCGGACGCGATCCGTCCGGTCAGCCCGCCTGCATCGCCGGAGCGGGGCTCCGGCACATCATCGTTGAGCATCGTTTCCTCACGGGTGCGAAGGAGCGGGTCGCAACAGAGCGGCGACCACGATCTCGGCGGCGGCGGCCGCCCGAGTGCGAAGGAAGTGCGTTCCGGAGACGGGGAGTTCGCGCAGCACCACGTCGTCGGAGAAGAGCCGCCAGTCCCCGGCGCGGTCGCCCCGGGTACCGTCCGGGGTGTCCGGACCGTCCGCGGTGACGACGACGTCGATGCCCACCGCGATCCGGTGGGCCGTCGGCCTCTGCCGGGCGGCGAGCAGGAAGTCCCCCGCCGAGCGGATGTCATGCCGGTAGGCAGGGCCCAGCAGCCGGGCGCGCTCCGGCTTGAGGCCGTCGAACTCCACATAGGCGCCCTCGCGGAGCAGCGTCGCGGTGACCTCCTGGTCGCTCATCGCGTGGGCCCGTTCCATTCGTTCCCGCAGTCCGGCGAGCCCTCCCGGTGCGGAGCCGCCGACGAAGACCCGGCGCGGCGCGAACGGGCCGTCCTGGAGCCGCCGGGCCAGGGCGAGGGCGTGGGCCGCCCCCTCGTCCTGCCCCCACAGCAGGATCGGTGCGGCGACCAGCCGTCGCAGCTCGTGCTCGACCCGGCGCGCCACCTCCCCCACCTCCACCAGGTCTTGCGGGCCGGGCACGAAGTCGTGGCCGGGCAGCTCGACACCGTGTACGTCGATTCCGGCGGAGGCCAGTTCCCGGGCGAGCGCGAGGAAGTTGACCGCGTTGCCGCCGGCACCGGGGAAGCAGAGCAGCACACCCGCAGGTGCACCGCGGCGGGCCGGCGCTGCCGCCAGCGGCCGGAGCAGGGTGCTGCCGGTGTCCGATGCGGCGCCCTGACCGGCATCGACGGCGGCGGCCAGGTCGGACAGCACGGGGTGGGCGATGATCTGGGCCAGCGAGACGAGCCGGTCCAGCTTGACCACGAGCCAGGCCGCCGAGAGCGAGGTGCCACCGAGCGCGAAGAAGTCGTCCGCCCGCCCGATGCACTGCAGCGGTGCGTTCAGCGCCTCGGCCCAGGCCACTGCCAGGCGCTGTTCCGTGAGGGTCGTGGGAGCCGTACTGGGCCCGTCGGCGTGTCCGAGCGTGCCGGCCAGCTCGGTGAGCGCCTTCCGGTCCACCTTGCCGCTCTCGGTGAGCGGCAGCGCTTCCAGCCAATGGCAGTACGTCGGGATCATGTAGTCCGGAAGATGGCCGGCCAGGACGTTGCGCATGCTGCGATCGGCCACCCGCCCGGTGCCGACGAGGAAGGCGGCCAGGACCTTGTTCCGGCCGTTGCCCGCCGTGGCGACGACCGCCGCGTCCTTCACCCCGTCCACGGCCAGGAGCCGGTTCTCGATCTCCCCGGTCTCGATGCGGAAGCCGCGGATCTTGACCTGCTGGTCGCGGCGGCCGAGGAACTGCAACCGGTTCCCGGGCAGCCAGCGCCCGAAATCACCGGTCCGGTACATCCGCTGGCCCGGCCGGAACGGATCGGGCACGAAGGCCTCCCGGGTCCGTTCGGGGTCGCTGACGTAGCCGCGTCCCACGGCCACGCCGGAGAAGGCGATCTCTCCGGTGGCGCCGAGCGGGGCCAGTCGGCCCCGCTCGTCCAGGACGTAGCCTCGAATGTTGCGCCGCATCCGTCCGAGGGTGACGAACCCGCGGTCAGGGGCCCGGTCCAGGATCTCGTGCATGGTGTCGTCACAGAGCTCGGTCGCACCGTAGGCGTTGACCAGCCTGATGTGCGGCTGGCACGCGAACCATCTCCGCACCGGATCCAGTTTGAGCTCTTCGCCCGTAACCGAGAGGACGCGCAGCGCACCCAGGTCGCGGGGGTGCCGCTCCAGCGCGGCGACCAGCGCGTCGAAGTAGGAGGGGACGAGTTGCGCGACAGTGACCCGGGATGCGGTCACTTCGGCCACGAAGCGGTCCACGTCCAGGAGCACCTCGGTGTCCACGATGCGCGTGCTGCCGCCTGTCAGCAGCGGCGCGACCAGCTGCCACAACGAGATGTCCAGGGACTGCGCGGCTGTCTGCGCCACCACTGCCCCAGCGCCGATCTCCAGGTCCTCCACCTTCATCAGCAGGTGGTTCAGCAGTCCCGCGTGCTCGCACATGACGCCCTTGGGAGTGCCGGTGGAACCCGAGGTGAAGTAGATGTAGGCGAGCTGACCGGATGCCAGGGCCAGGCCCGGGTTGCCGACGGCGTCATCCGTCGCGTCCCCCCGGCACAGCGCGGCGGCGTCCAGCGTCCGGCGCGCGTCCACGCGGGACGCGGCGGTGTCCGGCTGCTCACCGGCACCGAGGACGAAGCGGCAGTCGGCCGCGTCGAGCTGGGCGGAGATCCTGGCCGCCGGGAAGTCCGGCTGCACGGGCAGAAAGCACCCGCCCGCCTTGAGCACACCGAGCGTGGCCGCCGCCCACTCGAGACCGCGCTCCATGACGACGGCCACCACGTCCTCAGGAGTGAGCCCGTCCGACAACAGCGCGTGGGCGATCCGGTTGGCGCATGCGTTGAGCCTGCCGTAGGTCCACGACCGGCCCCGGTGCGACGCGGCGACCGCGTCCGGGTGCCGCCTCACCCGGTCCTCGAACCGCTCGATGCACAGCCGCCCGTCCCCGGGCTCCTGCTGACCCGCTAGCCCTTCCAGCTGAAAGCGCCGCTCGTCCTCGGAGAGCAGCTCCCCGTCGCCCGCCGGGGCGTCCTGATCGGCCGCGAGCAGTTCCAGGGCCCGACCGTGGTAGCCGGTGATCCTGGTCAGGTGTTCGCCGGTCATCACGTCCGAACGGGACCGGGCACGGATCGTGACGCGGCCCGCACGAACGTCGATGCCCACCCACAGCGGCGAGGCGTCCTGGTGCTGTGCCGAGCCTGCGGCGGACAGGTCCAGCACGCAGTCATGCGGCGTCCCGGCCGCGGTACCCGGACCTTCCGGCCATCTGCCCGGCCGCGCCACCCGGGCGACGAGGTCACGCCAGCTCCCGTCGAGCACCCCGGCCGCGCCCACCGTACGAGGGGCGGCCGGGTCGCCGCCGACGGGCACGTACCCGGTGTGCGAACCCTGCTGAGAGGTGAGCGCCGACACCACGCGCAGGTGTGCCGCCAGGAACACGGCGTCCAACGGGGCCGCGCCGTCCTCGGCCACCGCGCGCAGGTCATCGGTCAGCCGGGGCGGCAGGACGAGCTCCGCCGTCACCGGTGTCCCGGAGCCGGTCCCGAGCGTGGTCCACCGCGGAACGACTACGGCCGAACCTTCCCCGTCCTCCCCCGAAGCCCTCTCGCCTGCCATTCCGGCCGCGATCGAGCGGCCCAAAGTCTTCGACACGTGACCGCCAACCTACGGAGGAATGTGTTGTCCGGCATCCAACGTCGCCATGCTGTCGAGGCGCACTGACAGGTCGCTGACGTACCGTGACCGGACTGCCGGAACGGTGCCGGGTGCTCCGCACGCCCGCCCGCGTCCACCCACGCCCTAGTAACCCGCTGCGCCGTCGATGCGTTCGCGGAGCAGGTCGGTGTGGCCGTTGTGGCGGGCGTACTCGGCGATCATGTGGACGAGGATCCCGCGCAGCGACACGGGCTCCCCGGTGAGCACGTGGATGCGGGTCTCCTCCAAGGACGGGGCGGCAGCCACGATCTCCCGGGAGCGGGCACACTCCGCCCGCCAGACCCCCGAGGCCGCCTCGACGTCGCCGTCCAGGGCGCGGAAGTCCTGCCCGGGATTGTCGGTCTCGTAGTAGAGGAAGGGGATTTCCTCGCCGGCGAACTGCATCCGGAACCAGAAGCGTTCCACTTCGGCCAGGTGGCGCAGCAGGCCGTGCAGGCTCAGCTCGGACGGCGGGACGCCCCGGTCGGAGAGCCGCTCGGCGGGGACGCCGGAGCACTTGAGCTCGAAGGTCGTGCGGTGCCAGTCCAGGAATCCGGTCAGTATCGTCCGCTCGTCGCCGGCGAGGGGAGGCGCGTCCCGGTCGACGGCCGCCGCCCACTGCTGGGGGAGGTTCGTCGCGGGCACCTCGGTCGCGGCCGGCGCGTGTCCGCTCTTCGCTGTCTCGGTCATGCCGGGACCTTGTCACCACGCGCTGACACGGCGGTGACAGCTTCTCGCCGCTGCCCGGTCCCGGCGCGGCCGAACGCCGGGCCGTCCGGTGGTGTCCGGCCGGCCCGGCGAAGGTCAGTGCCGGCGGGTCGTCAGCGTGGTGGTGAGGTCGACGAGGCCGCGGCGTGCGGCGGGGTCGAGGTCGAGCCGGTCGAGGATGTCCCAGGCGGCGGCCAGCTGGCGGTCGGCCTCAGCCAGCGCCCAGTACCGGCCTCCGGCCTCTTCGACGAGCGTGGTCACCGCGCCGACCTGGTCGTCCGTCAGGTGGTCGGTCGAGGCGTACCAGCGGGACAGGTGGGCGGACGCGGGCGTGCCCGCCCTCAGCGCCGCGACCACCGGCGCGCTCTTCTTGCGGGCGCGTATGTCGGAGCCGACCGGCTTGCCGGTCACCGCGGGGTCGCCCCAGATGCCCAGTACGTCGTCCACGATCTGAAAGGCGATTCCGAGATGGCTGCCGAACCGGTCGAATGCGTCCGCCCAGCCGGGCGGGGCCGCCGCATGGCGGGCGCCCAGACGGCAGGCGCAGCCGAGCAGCGCCCCGGTCTTTCCGCCGAGCATGGCCAGGCACTCTTCGATGCTGATCTCCCGCTCCCGTTCACGCTCGAAGCGGAGGTCGCCGTCCTGGCCGATGGCCAGTCGGCGCAGCGTCCCGGCCAGGTCCGCCACCGCCGTCGCGGTCGTCGGCTGGCGTTGGTCCGCGAGCACCTCGAACCCCAGGGCGATCAGCGCGTCACCGGCGAGCAGCGCCCGCGGCACCCCGAAGCGGACCCAAGCGGTCGGGCGGTGCCGTCGCGAGCGGTCGCCGTCCATGATGTCGTCGTGGATGAGCGAGGCGTTGTGCAGCAGCTCGATGGCGGCCGCGGCGGGCAGTGCCTCGGCGGCCGTGCCGCCCGTCGCGGCGGAACAGAGCAGGGTGAACGCCGGTCGAATCAGTTTTCCGCCGTGGCCCTGGGCCGGATTGCCCTGCGCATCGCACAGACCGAGCTGATACCCGCAGATCCGGCCGAGCTCGCTGCCGAGCCGGGCGATCCAGTCCCGCAAGAGCGGTGGCAGCAGTTCCTGGGCCTGCGCGATGCCGGGGTGGGCGAGGTCCGGGCCGGGAAGCGGAGCCGGGGCCTCGGCTGTCGTCATCGGCTGCGCTCCGGTCCGCCGTCGGCCGTGCCGATCAGTACCTCTTCGAGGTAGCCGGCCGGGTCGGCCGGTGTGCCGTGGGCGTCCCGGTAACGCCTGGTGCTCGCCGACCAGTCCAGGTTGCCGCGCATCCAGGACCGCATTCCCGCGAAGTACGTCCGCAGCGTACCGCCGTGTTCGGGCCAGGCTCGCAGTGCCTCGGCCTCGTACCCGGCGAACGCCTCGATCTCCCGGGCGATGCGGTCCCCTACCCGGTCGGCCGCCTGGCCGGCGGTCAGCCCGTCCGCGTGCTGGATGACGGTGACGAGGTTGTGGTACTCGCCGAGTGCGGTCTCCTTGTCCAGCGAGTACAGGTCGTTGGTCCAGCACACCACGTCGCAGGCGCTGCGCAGGGCCCTTTGGAACGACTCGCTCCGGTACACCGGGTCCGGCACGTCAAGTCGTTCGACGACTTCGACCAGGTCCATGCAGACGTAGATGGCGCCGGTGTGCCTCCGGTTCTCCACGTACGACGCGACGTCGGGGACCGTGCCACGGACCCGGTTGTCCGCCTCCCAGCGGGCCGCGAGGCCGCCGGCGATCACGTGCTCGACGAAGCGCTCCCGCCAGACGGAGGTCGCGGTGCTGCGCCGCCACAGGTCGGCGAGCGAGGTGACGAGGGCCGGGGCGCCCTCGGGCAACGCACCGGCGTCTCCGCCGAGGACATCGAAGATCTGGGTCATCAGGTCGCCGGTGCGGGCGGGGTCCTTGCCGAGCAGACCGTCGTCGAGCTGGTCGTCGAGCAGGAAGAGCCAGCCGAACCAGTCGGCGATCAGGCACAGCCCGTCTTCGTCGGCGGTGGGGTAGGTGACGGCGGCGAACCAGCCGAAGTCGGCGCGTGCGAACCGCTCCCGGGCGGCGGCCGTGCCCACGAGGCCGTACTGCTCGGTCCACCGGTCCAGATGCGCGATGGCGGCGTCCGCGTGCGGATTGAGCTGGGGCGGGAAGACCTCGAACGCCTCGGAGAGCCATGTCTGCGGGTGTTCCTCGGTCCCGGCGCTCATCGGCGCTCCAGCCGCAGCAGCACCTCGTGCTTGGGGCGCAGGGTCACCAGCTGGTCCAGGCCGACCGGGGGGTGCCCGTCCGGCAGGCCCAGCCGGTAGCGCTGGACGATCATGGCGGCGATCACGATGAGTTCTGTCAGCGCGAAGTGTTTGCCGATACAGACCCTCAGTCCCGCTCCGAACGGAATGTAGGTGTTCCTCGGCCGTTCGGCCACAGCCTCCGGAGCGAACCGTTCCGGGTCGAACCGTTCCGGATCGGGCCAGAATTCCCGGTGGCGGTGGAGGGTGAAGAAGTTGATGTAGATACCGGCGTCAGCATCGATCCGGAAGCCGCCGACCTCGTCGGGCCCCACGGCGCGCCGCATGGTCTGCCATGCCGGGCCACGCAGCCGCAACGTTTCGTCGACGACCATGCGCGTGTACTTCAGTTTGCCGACGTCGTCGAAGTCGGGGACCCGCCCGTCCAGGACCTCCACCAGTTCGGCGTGCATCCGCTCCTGGATGTCCGGGTGCTTGGCGAGCAGGTAGAGCATGAAGGACGCGGCGCCGGTGGTGGTCTCATAGCCGCCGACCATGATGTTGACCACCTCCTGCTGGAGCTGGACGGCGTCCATCTGGTGACCGGTGTCCTCATCCACCGCATCGGCCAGGATGCTCAGCAGGGTGGGGCTGCCGTCGCTCCGGGTGTTGCGCTGCTCGATCATCGCGCCGACGAACGCGTCCAGGTTCGCGATCAGCTTGTGCAGTCGGCGGTGGCTGGGCGTGGGCCAGTGCAGCGGCGGGAACGGGAAGCGGAAGTACTCCCCCATGATGTTGTTGGCATCGGTGAAGTCGCTCTCGATGGCCTCCGTGGTGGGACCGACATCGGCGCCGAAGAGGTTCCTCGTCACGATGCGCAGCGCGAGGTGGCCGACGTCCGGCACCACGGCCGCCACCTCGCCGTTCTGGTAGCGCTGCTCCCACCGGCGGAGCATGGCGGTGGTTTCCTCCGTCATGGTGTCGGCGAAGACGGAGATCTTCGGGCGGTGGAACGACGGCTGCATCAGCCGCCGTTGGCGGTGCCAGGATTCACCCCCGATCGCGCCGATCAGGCCGTTGCGCAGCACCGGACGGACCGTCCGGTACAGGAAGTTCTCCTTGTCGTAGTTCTCCCTGTTCGTAACCAGCACGCGGTGGACGTGTTCGGGGTGGTTGATCATCACCATGGGGTTGCCGAGCAACCGCATTTGGAACACATCGCCGTACTTGTCGATGGCCTTGCTGAGAAACGCCACCTGGTCACGTCGCATCTCGGGCAGCGCGGTCAGCTTCTCCCGTAATCCCAGACTCGGAATCCGTCGGGCGCCTTGCCCGGCCCCAGGGGCCGCGGCGCGTTCCGCACCGGTGGAGGGAGAGCCTGTTTTTCGCACAGTTGCGGACAACGCAGTCTCCTCGGCGTTGGGTACTCGGCCGTTCGGTCGGCCACAGTCAGATGAGCAGTGCCGGACGCGTGATTCTCACCCGTCACGCTGACGCCTCACTGACGCAGCGGCGGAGCGGCTGCTGCCCGCCCGACCAGCCCGCAGGACGGGCCCCAAGCCGTTTGCGCACCGTCATGCGTGCTCGACCGGCTCGCCAGCGGGGCCTGAGCGGATGCGTGGACGGTGGAGGCAGCAGCTTCGCAGCTCCTTGGAGCGCTCACGCCGCGGCCGGCTCTCCGTCGGCCGGAAAGGAACACCATCGTGCTTTCCCTGCCCCCGCGCCCCGGCGCGGCCCCGCGCGTCTTCGGTCCGGCCCCGCACGGCCAGGGCTCCCAGATCTCCCCGATCATGGTTCAGGAGGAGCTGTGGGGGCGGATGCGTGCGCTGCCCTTCGTCTACATGGCCCCCACGCTCGTCTCGGTCCCGCACGCCCGCTCGCTCTTCCTGCCCGAGGGCATCGGCACGGGTCCGGCCGAAGCGTTCCAGGGGGGCCGGGAGTTCGCCCACATCCACCCCCACCACGACGGCTCGCTCCACGTCACCCTGCCGAAGGACATCGAGGCCGAGGTCATCGAAGCGGGCTGGGGCGTGCACCACCCCGTCCAAGACGTGACGCTCGTCTACGGGCCCCGGAACTCGGCGGAGCTGGAGATCGCCTGGCGGATCGTGCAGGAGTCGTACTGGTACGCGCTCGGCGCGAAGTAGCGTCCGCCGCCTTCTCCAGGTCAGGGGCCTGATCCGAGGAACCGGATCGGGCCCCTGCCGTTTCTCCGCCGATCCGGGTGGGTGTGCGTGGGGTGCGGGGTGGGGGTGGGGGTGCTGGAATGCGGGGAGGGACAGGCTGCGGTGAGGAGCGGTCATGGGCGGCGGCTCCGGGCGCGTGGTGGTGCTGGGGCACCTGCTGCGTGCGGTCGGGTCCGGGGTGCTGGTGACCTGCCTGTACTACGTGGCCCCGCTGGACTACGGCTTCGGGGCCGCGGCCGTCGCGGCGCTGGCCGGGGGGCTGCTGCTCTTCGGGTGCCTGATCGTCTGGCAGGTCAAGGCCATCGCCCGTTCGGCCCGGCCGAGGCTGCGGGCCCTGGAGGCCATGGGCACCGCGGTGCCGCTGTTCCTGGTGCTGTTCTCGGCGACGTACTTCCTGCTCTCGCGTGACCGGCCAGGGTCGTTCTCCGAGCCGCTGAGCCGGACCGACGCCCTGTACTTCGCGATGACGGTGTTCGCGACCGTGGGCTTCGGTGACATCGCGCCCTCCGACGGGACCGGGCGGGCGCTGGTCACCGTGCAGATGGCGGCCGATCTGATCGTGGTGGGGCTCGTCGTCAAAGTGCTCTTCGGAGCCGTGGAGACCGGGCTGTCCCGACGGCCTGGAAGAAGGAGCGATCCATGACGGCTGCGGAACCGGGCCGGCCGGCTGAGCCGGTGGTGTTGCGGGGGCTGCTGAAGACGCCTTCGTACCGCAGGATCCTGCTGCTCTGCGCACTGGTCGGGATCCCGGTGTCCCTGGTCTGCTTCTGGTTCCTCGCGGGGCTGCACGAGTTGCAGCGGCTGTTGTGGGAGAGCCTGCCGGAAGCGCTCGGCTGGGACGGGCCGCCGTGGTGGTGGCCGCTGCCGCTGCTGCTGGCCGGCGGCCTCCTCGTGGGCCTGGTCGTGGCCCGGATGCCCGGGGCCGGCGGGCACGTCCCCGCCGCCGGGCTGGCCATGGGCGGGGCGTCCACCAAGGTGCTGCCGGGTGTGGTGCTCGCGGCGGCGGCGAGCCTGCCGTTCGGTGCGGTGCTGGGCCCGGAGGCGCCGCTGATCGCCCTGGGCGGCGGGTTCGCCCTGCTGCTGAGGGACCTCGCGCGCGGGCCGGCCACCCCGCAGGCCACGGCGCTGCTGGGGGTGGCGGGGGCGGCCGCGGCCATCGCCGCCATCTTCGGGAGCCCGCTGATCGCGGCCGTGCTGCTGATCGAGGTGGTGGGTGTGGGCGGGCCGCAGCTGGTCGCCGTCATGCTGCCCGCGCTGCTGTCGAGCGGGGTGGGTGCCCTGGTGTTCACCGGGTTCGGGCGCTGGACCGGCCTGCAGACCGGCGGGCTGACCGTCGAACTCCCCGGGCCCGTGCCCCGGCTGGACGCGGCCGACGTGGGCTGGGCGCTGCTGCTGGCCGTGGTGCTGGCGGCCGTCCTGCGCGAGGCGGTGGGGGTGGGCCAGGTGGTGGCGGTGTTCGTGGCGAAGGGCCCGGTCGCCCGTACGGCGCTGTGCGCGCTCGGCGCCGGGGTCTGCGCGGCCGCGTACGCGCTGGTCACGGACCGTTCCCCGGCGGACGTGGCCTCGTCCGGGCAGGCCCTGATGGCCTCGCTGGCCGGTGATCCGCGCGCCTGGGGGGTGGGTGCGCTGGTGGCCGTGCTGCTGTGCAAGACCGTCGCGTACGCGCTCTGCCTCGGCAGCATGCGCGGCGGCCCGATCTTCCCCGCGCTGTTCCTCGGGGCGGCGGCCGGGGTGCTGGCGGCGCCGCTGCCGGGACTGGGAGTGGTGCCCGCGGTGGCGGCGGGGCTGGCCGCGGCGGGGGCGAGCGTGCTGCGGCTGCCGGTCAGCAGCGCGGTGATGGCGATCCTGCTGGTCGGCATCCCGGGGATGACGCCGGTGGTGATCCTGGCCGCCGTCGCAGCCATGATCACCACCGAGCTGCTGCCCGGGCCCCGGCGTCAGCTGTCAGGCTGACGGCCGGTCGCCGCCGAAGAACTCCGCCAGGGCGGGGGCCAGGACGGCCGGGTCCACGTCGTGGGTCTGGCCGTCCAGGGTGCGGTGGAGGCCCGTCGGCAGCAGGCCGGCGAGGGCGCGGGCGCCGGACTGGAGCCAGGGGTCGCTCGCGCCGCCGCCGATGGCGAGCACGGGGATCCGTACGGCCGCCCAGCGGTCGGTCGGCAGGGGGTTGCCGGACATGGTGTCGCCCATGACCCGGGCGTCGTACGGGAGGGTGTGGGCCAGCGCCGCGAAGTGGCTCCAGATGCCGCTCGCCCGCATCTGGCCGACGAACTCGGCCGGGACGAGGACGGCGGCGGTCAGCATGAGGGTGACGGCGTCGTCGCGCCGGTCCTCGGCGATGGCGGTGTCCAGCTGCTCCACGTAGTCGGCGGGGACCGGGGGGCGGCTGTCGTCGATGACGAAGGGGGGCTCGTACAGGGCGAGTTCCTCCATCGGGACGCCGTGGGCGGCGGCCTCCAGGGCCAGGACGGCGCCCGAGGACATACCCATCACGCGGACGGGTCCGCCGAGTTCGGCGATGACGGCGGCCAGGTCCTCGACCTCCCGTTCCACCGCGTAGGGGGCGGTGTCGCCGCTGTCGCCCCGGCCGCGGCGGTCGTACGTCACGACGGTGAAGCGCTCGCCGAGGAGCCGGGCGAGCACGGCCCACCTCGGGTCCTCGCGGACCTGGTAGGCGCCGCCCACGAGGACGAGGGCGGGACCCTCGCCGGTGCGGTCGTAGGCGATGGCGGTCCCGTCGCGGGAAATGGCCTTCTGCACGGTCTGCTCCCCCTGAAGCCATGTGGACGGCGTCCACATCTCCCTCGTAGGCTATACCTGGAAGTTCACGCCGTCCACATTTAGCGAGGAATCGAGTCCCATGCCGTCGGAAACCGAACCGCCGCCCCCGCCCAAGCGCAGCACCTACCGCCACGGGAACCTGCGCAGCGCGCTGCTCGAAGCCGCCCTGGAGCTGGCGCGCGAGGGCGGACCGGACGCCGTCTCGCTCCGCGAGGTCACCCGCCGGGCCGGGGTGTCACCCAACGCCGCCTACCGGCACTTCGCCGACCGGGGGGCGCTCGTGCACGGGGTCTCGCAGGCAGCGATGGCCCGGGTGGCCCTGGCGATGGAGGCGGAGATCGACGGCCTGCCCGCCGCCCAGGACCCGGCCGAAGCCGCCCGCGCCCGCTTCCGGGCGGTGGGGACGGGCTACATCCGCTTCGCCGTGACCGAGCCGGGCTGGTTCCGGACCGCCTTCCACGTGCCGGCCGACATGACGTACGCGGCCGACGCCACCGCCGCCGGGGCGGGCGGGCTCACGCCGTTCGAGCTGCTCGGTGCCTCGCTGGACGGGCTCGTGGAGACCGGCGTCCTCCCCGAGGCCCGCCGCCCGGGCGCGGAGTTCCTCGCCTGGTCGGCGGTGCACGGCCTGGCCTCCCTGATCATCGACGGCCCCCTGCGCGGCATCACCCCGGAGCAGGCCCACGACGCGGGCCAGGACGTGATCGCCATGATCGAGCGGGGGCTATAGGGGCTAGGGGGTGTCCGCAAAGTGGCGCCGTCCGCCCGGAGGGCGGGCCCTGCGGCTCCCCCAGCTACCGCTGGGAGGTGCCCCCAGGTGCGTGCTCTCGGCGTGCCGGGCGGAAGACCTCGTACTGGACGTACTCGGTCTTTCGC
>NZ_JBWKEZ010000048.1:0-66111 GCF_056434525.1 Streptomyces sp. NPDC044002 | reverse complement strand
GTAGCGACGCGACCGAAGGGAGCGCCCTTGACAGGCCGGCACGACACGGAAGGACGATGGGACTGACGGGAAGCCCCCAGACTTCTCTGATCCGGTCCGGGGGGACACCGCTCCCCGCCCCACCGGCCCGCAGTCGGGGGCGGGTGGGCAACCACCGCCCCACCCCACGGGGTCGAGGGGGAGATAGCGGGCCCGAGGCGAGGCAACCCGAAGCCACCCCCCAACCGGGTGACGCCCCCCGACCCGCCACCCGCCCTCGCCGCCGCCTCCCCCTCCCCGTGGCAGCATCGGGCGGCGGAGGTGATTACATGACAAAACGACTGCTGCGGATCGTCTGCCTCGCCGCCGTCTTCGTCGCCGCCGGCCCGCCGGCCGGTGTCCACGCCGAGCCGGCTCCGCGCCGCGGGCCCGCCGTCGCCGAAGGGCCCCTCCCCGAAGCCCCCGCCGCCCCCGCCGCCCCCGCCCGCACCGTCGGCGAGCTGCTCACCCGCCTCCAAGGCCTCTACCAGCAGGCCGAGGAGGCCAGTGAGGCCTACAACGCCGCCGACGCGGCCCTCAGCGCCCGCCGAGCCGACGAAGAGCGGCTCACCACCGAGCTCGGGCGCGCCCGTTCCGCACTCGACTCCGAGCGGGCCACCGCCGGGCGGCTCGCCCGGGAGCAGTACCAGGGGGTCCGCGGCGGCAGCCTCTCCCCGTACCTGCGGTTGCTGCTCTCCGGCGATCCGCAGCAGGCCGTCGACCAGCGGCGGCTCGCCGCCCGTGAGGGTGCCCGGCGGGCCGGGGTCGTGGCGCGGCTGGAGCGGGACCGGAAGCAGGCGGGGGCGCTCGCGGGGGCGGCCCGCAAGGCGCTGGACGAGCAGGAGGCGCTCGCCGCGCGGCAGAAGCAGGCCCAGGCGGAGGTGACGGGCCGGCTCAAGGAGGTCGAGCGGCTGCTGGCGGCGCTCACCCCCGAGGAGCTCGCCGGGCTCGGGGCGCACGAGGCGGCCGTGACCGCCGGGGCGCAGCGGACCCTGGTGGACTCGGGCCGGCTGCCCGCCCGTACGACCACGCCGACGGCGGCGGGCGGGGCCGCCCTCCGCTACGCGGCGGCGCAGATCGGCAAGCCGTACGTGTGGGGGGCCGAGGGGCCGGGTTCGTTCGACTGCTCGGGGCTGACCTCGCAGGCCTGGGAGCACGCCGGGCGGTCCATCCCCCGCACCAGCCAGGAGCAGTGGGCGCGGCTGACGCGGGTGCCGCTGGACCGGCTGCGCCCGGGGGACCTGGTGGTCTACTTCCCGAAGGCGACGCACGTGGCCCTGTACATCGGGGACGGCAAGGTGATCCAGGCGCCCCGCCCGGGGGCGACGGTGAAGGTGTCCCCGATCGCGGCGAACCCGCTGCTCGGGGCGGTCCGGCCGGATCCGGAGGGGATGCCGCTGGCGGAGTTCACCCCGCCGCCGCTGCCCGAGGCCGCGGCGGCGGGGGGCGACGCGGGCTACTCGTCGGAGGAGGAGCCGGACGGGGAAGCCGACGAGCCCGCCGACGACGAACCCACCGACGCGGCGGCCTCCGCCAGCCAGTCGGCCGTGTCCTCGGGGTCGTAGAAGTACGCGTCGAAGTCGGCCGGGTTGTCGAAGCCGTTGGCGAATCGATTCGCCACCGGCTGGAGCTGCCCGGCCGCGCCGATCAGGTTCAGCACGTGCTCCGGCGGGACGCCCAGCATGGCGTTGGTCCACTGGGTCACCGGCTTGCCGGTGGTGAACCAGTACTTGTCGAAGGTGGCCTTCATCCACGCCTCGTCGAACGGCTTGTCGCCGTGCATGAGGATCGAGGAGAGGTACGAGGCCGCGCACTTGGCCGCCGAGTTCGAGCCCTGCCCCGTGATGGGGTCGTTGGCCACGACCACGTCCGCGACGCCCAGGACGAGGCCGCCGCCGGGCAGGCGCCCGATGGGGTTGCGGACGACCGGCGCGTAGCGGCCGGAGAGCGTGCCGCCCGCGTCCGTGAGTTCGGCCTTCGTCGCCCGCGCGTACTCCCACGGGGTGTACTTCTCCATGAGCTGCAGCGTCAGCGCCAGGTGCTCGGAGGGGTCGTTGACGCCCGTGAAGACGTCCAGCGGCCCGCCCGGCAGGCCCTCCCAGAACAGGATGTCGGCGCGCCCCGAGGTGGTCAGGGTCGGCATGACGAACAGCTCGCCGACGCCCGGGACCAGGTTGCAGCGCACGGCCTCGGTGTCCGGGTGCTCGCGGCGCGGCCCGAGGCCGTGGACGTAGGAGACGGCCAGCGCGCGCTGGGGGGTGTCGTACGGGGAGCGTGCCGCGTCCCGTCCGAACATCGACACCAGCTCGCCCTTGCCGGCGGCGACGAGCACGAGGTCGTACGTCCGGGAGAAGAAGTCCAGGTCGGCGACGGACGCGCCGTGCACGACGAGCTGTCCGCCGCGCTGGGTGAAGGTGTCGAGCCAGCCGGCCATCTTCACGCGCTGGTCCACGGACTGCGCGTAGCCCTTGAGGCGGCCGAGCCAGTCGATGGCGCGGGAGCCGTCGGGGGCGGCGACGGAGACGCCGAGGCCCTCGATCTTCGGGGCCTGCTTCTCCCAGAAGTTCAGCTGGAGGTCCCGCTCGTGCTGGAGCGCCGTGTCGAACATGCACTGGGTGGACATGACCCGTCCGGTGCGGATCTCGTCCGCGGTCCGGTTGGACATGAGGGTGATCTCGTAGCCCTTCGCCTGGAGGCCGAGGGCGAGCTGGAGACCGGACTGGCCGGCCCCGACGACGAGTATCTTGCGCATCACGTTCTCGATTCGGGGGGAGGGGGAACGGACCTACTCGGGAGTGGCGTCCAGTGCGTGGCCCACCAGGGTGAGCAGGGACTCCACGACCGTGGCCCGGCGCCGCGCGTCCATGATCACGACGGGGACGCTCGGCGGGATGGTGAGTGCCTCCCGCACGTCCTCCACGTCGTAGGAGCGCGAGCCCTCGAAGTGGTTCACGGCGACCGCGTACGGCAGCCCGCAGGTCTCGAAGTAGTCGAGCGCGGGGAAGCAGTCGCGCAGCCGGCGCGTGTCGGCGAGCACCAGGCCGCCGATGGCCCCGCGCACGAGGTCGTCCCACATGAACCAGAACCGCTCCTGGCCGGGGGTTCCGTACACGTAGAGCACGAGTTCGTCGTCGAGGGTGATGCGCCCGAAGTCCATGGCGACGGTGGTCGTGCTCTTGTCCGGGGTCCCGCTCAGGTCGTCGGTGGGGACGCTGGCCTGGGTCATCACCGCTTCGGTGCGCAGCGGGGTGATCTCGGAGACGGAGGACACGAAGGTGGTCTTGCCGACGCCGAAGCCGCCGGCGACGAGCACCTTGACGGCGACGGGGGCGCGCGAGCGGTCGTACTGCCAGGGCTGGACGGGCTCGTCGTCGACGAGGCCGGTCACACCGGCGGTGGTGCCGGCGGTGGTGCCGGCGGCGAATTCAGAGACGGCGGAGGCCACTGAGCACCCTTTCCAGCAGCGCGCGGTCGGGGCGGCCGGTGCCGTGGCCCGTGCCGTAGACGCGTATCCGTCCCTGGTCGGCGAGGTCGCTGACGAGGACCCGGACCACGCCGAGCGGCAGCTTCAGCAGTGCGGATATCTCGGCGATGGTGCGCATCCGGCGGCACACCTCGACGATGGCGCGCATCTCGGGCATGCGGTCGGGCGTCTTGGCCGGGCTGCTGTCGAGCGTGGCGACGAAGGTCTCCACCAGCAGCACCTGCGGGAAGCGGGTGCGGCCGCCCGTGAGGGAGTACGGGCGGACGCGGGCGGGGCGGCGGTCGGCGCCGCGTATCGGCAGCCGGTCGGAGGCCGTACTCCTCACGGGTTTTTCTCCATCGACTGGCGCAGCTCGCTGCGGACTTCGGGGGTCAGGACGTGGCCGGCGCGGCCGACGAAGAGGGCCATGTGGTAGGCGACGACGCTCATGTCGCAGTCGGGCGTGGCGTGCACGCCGAGCAGGGAGCCGTCGCTGATGGACATGACGAAGACGGAGCCGTTCTCCATGGCGACCATCGTCTGCTTGACCGTGCCGAACTCCATGAGGGCGGCCGCACCGGTGGTGAGGCTGCCGAGTCCGGACACGATGGTGGCGAGGTCGGCCGAGGCGCCGCGGGGGCCCTTGGGACGGTCACCCTGGGCGGCTTCCGCCGCCGGCTCGGAGGAGAGCAGCAGCAGCCCGTCCGAGGACACGACGGCCACGGAGTTGACCCCGGGCACCTCCTCGACCAGGTCGGTCAGCAGCCACTGCAGGTTGCGGGCCTGGGTGCTCAGTCCGTACGTACTGGGCGCGGTCATGTGCGTGCCTCCTGTGCGGTGTCCCCCTGGTCGGTGTGCCCCTGCCCCCGGTCCTGCGCGAGTTCCTCCGCTGCGACCCGGCGCCCGTCCTGGGCGCCCTGGTAGAACCCGCCGAGCCGGCGGCGCAGTTCCTCGGCGTCGACCCGGCGCGGCTCGGGGCGGGCCGCTGCGGGGTTTCCGATGCCGGGGGCCGCCACGGAGCGCGGGGTCCGCTTGGGCAGTCCCTTGGCGGTGACGGTCTGGGTGGCGGGCTCGGCCATGGGCTCGGGGTGGCTGCCCTGGCGGGGGACGAAGCCGTCCTCCGCGTCGGCGGCCCGCCGGTGGCTGGACTGTTCGGCGTCGTGCGCCGGTCCGGGGTGTCCTTCGTCGTGTACGGGTGCACCCGGCGCGGTCTCCGGTCCCGCGGCGGCGTCCGCCGGGGCGGGGTCGGCCGCCGTGAAGGCGTCCGCGTCCGCTTCGGCCACGACCCTCGCGAGGAGCTCCTGCTCGGGGGCGGCCCCACCCGGCGCTCCGGCCGTGGCGGCCGTCTCGGGGGCGGCGGTGAAGACCTGGTCGGCGGGGGGCGGCGGCGCGTCCTCGAAGGCCTCGGCGAGGGTGACGACCTTGGCGGGCTCCGCGTCGGGGGTCACCGGCCGGGCGTCGTCCTGCGCGGCCCCGGGGGCGGCGGCGGTCTCGTCGGCGGCGGTCTCGTCGGCGGCGGTCTCGTCGGCGCGGGCGAAGGCCCCGGCCCCGAAGGCCTCGGCGACGAGGGACCCGGCGTCGAAGGTGTCGGACTCGTACACCTCGGCCTCGGCGTCCTGCTCGCCGGCCTCCGCGTCCGCGTCCGCGTGGGCGGCGTCCGCACCGGCGGCGTCCGCCTCAACCGGGTCCGCGTCGAAGGCCTCGGCGAGCGTGACCACCTTGGCGGGCTCCGCGTCGGCGGCCACCGGCTCCGACGGCTGCTCGGCCGGCTCGACCGGCGCGGCAGGCGCGGCCGGCTCCGCCGTGGGCGGGCGCAGCCGTGGCGGCAGGGTGTTCTCGTTGGCCTCGGCGATCACGCCGGGCAGCTGGAACGCGGGGGCGCCCGGCGTGGCCAGGGTGTGCACCGGGGAGCTCGGCGGGGCGTCCGGCAGGAGCGCCTCGGGGACGACGACCAGGGCCTCCAGGCCGCCGTGCCGGCCGGCGCGGAGCTCGGCGGTGACGCCGTGGCGTGCCGAGAGGCGGCCGGCGACGTACAGGCCGAGGCCCAGGCCGTGTTCGGCCTCGGGTTCCTCGTCGTAGGCGTCGGGGGTGGCCAGGCGGGTGTTGAGGGAGGCCAGGCGGTCCTCGGTGACGCCGATGCCCTCGTCCACGACGGACAGGACCACGTCGCCGGCGTCGTTGAGCCAGCCGGACACCTTCACCTTGGCGTCGGGCGGGGAGAAGGTGGTGGCGTTCTCCAGCAGTTCCGCGAGGACGTGGGAGATGTCGTCGGCGGCGTGCCCGGCGACCTGGGTGTAGGAGGGCATGGCGGCGAGTTCGACGCGCTCGTAGCGCTCGATCTCGCTGACGGCGGCCCGCATGACGTCGACCAGGGGCACGGGCAGGCTCTGGCCGTGGCCGTGCTCCTGTCCGGCGAGGACCAGCAGGTTCTCGTTGTGGCGGCGCATGACGGTCGCCAGGTGGTCCAGCTTGAAGAGGGTGGCGAGCCGGTCCGGGTCGCCTTCCTTGGACTCCAGCTCCTCGATGACCGCGAGCTGGCGCTCGACGAGGCCGAGGGTGCGCAGGGAGAGCGAGACGGAGGTCGTCGACATGATGCGGCGGTGCTCTTCGAGTCCCGCGCGCAGCTTGGCGAGCTCTTCCTCCAGGACCTCGCGGCCGCCGGTGAGGGCTTCGTTGCGGCCGATGAGGCGGCGGCGGTCGGCGTCGAGCCCGGCGACCTTGGTGTGCAGGGCGACGGTCTGGTCGCGGACCGCGTTGAGGTGGCGTACGACCTCGGCGAACTCGTCGTTGCGGCCGGTGAAGCGGACGGGCTCCTGCGAGCCCTCGGGGGTCGCGAGCCGTTCCGCGCCGCGCCGCAGCACCGACAGGGGTCTGGTGAGGGAGCGGGCGACGGCTGTGGAGAAGCCGATGACGAAGAGGAAGAGGACGCCGAGTCCGGCGGCCATCAGTTCCAGCCGGGTGACGTCGTCGTCGCGCAGCTTGGTGAAGGCGGTGGCGCGGTCTGCGGCCAGGGTGGACTCCACCGAGCGCATCCGGTCGATGCGGGCGGTGAGGGTGGTGGCGAGGGCTGCGGCGTCGGTGGCCTTGCGCTCGGCCGGGGTCAGGGTGGACCGCTCGGTGAGGCGCTTGAGCTGGTCGTCGGCGGCCTTGACCTCGGGGCCGGTGACGGTGGCGGCGAGGGTCTGGCGTACGGCGGGCCGGGCGGCGCGCGCGAAGTCGTCGAGGGCGGCCTGTTCGCGTACGCGGGAGCGCTGGGCGGCGCCGGTGAGCTCGTCGGCGACGGCGGAGTTCGGGGTCTGGTCGGCGCGCGGGACGGCCAGGGCGGCGAGCAGCAGGCCGCGGGTGGCGGACGCCTGGTCCACGGCCTGTCCCAGGGGGGCCATGGGCCGGGTGACGGCGAGGGCGGCCTCGGCGCGCGGCGGGGTGAGCTCGGCGAGGCGGTCGCCGGGTGCGAGGAGTTCGGTGAGGAGTCCCGCGTAGGCCTGGTGGGCGGCGAGGGCGGTGCCCTTGCCGTCGACGGCTTCGGCGCGGACGGCCTTGACCTTGCCGAGGGCGCGGGCGAGTTCCGCGTCGGCCTCGGGGCGGAGTTCGGTGATCTGCCGGTCGGTGCGCGCGGTGCGCTCGTCGACGGGTGCCTTGGCGTTGCCGGGCCGGCCCTTGGCCGCGTACTCGACGACGGCGTCGCGCTCGTCGCCGAGGAGGTGGGCGAGGGTGAGGGCGTGCTGCGTCTGTTCCGCCAGGGTGACCAGGCGCTGGGAGTCGTTCAGTTCTCTCGTGGCGGAAACGACGGCGGGGGTGCCTGCCGCGAGGACGGTGAGTCCGGCGACTGCTACTCCGACGACCAGCCTGCTGCGGACGCGTACGCGCCGTCCTGCGTTGGCGGGTCCGTCGGCGCTGGCGGTGCCGTTCTTCCGAGACCGCTTCTTAGACACCGGTGCTCGCAATCCTGTACGTGTGCTCGTGCTCGTCTACTCGTGTGGCCGAGGTAACGGCCGGTCAACAAGTAAACGCCCCCTGCCCCCTCGTACCGCCTCAGACCTTCGCAGTGTGTTGGGAGGAGAGCCGCACATCGCCCACCCGGCCACTCGAAGGAGTGAACATCACGGAGGAGTGGCCGACCAACTCGGGCACCGCGTGTCAGTGGCCCGGCATGGACGGGCGGTTGAAAGAACGCGGCGGGCTTTGGCAGTATGCCCGCCCACATTTCGCGGTGGGCGGGCGGGCGGGGCTTCCGGGCGGCCGGGCCCGCCGTTTCCCGCATTGGTATGGACCTTCCGGCCTCCTGGGGGTCCCGGCGGGCAGAATGTCCGCATGCGCATCGACCTGGCCTCCGAAGCCGGCAACCCGGAACACCCCAACCAAGACTGGGTGTCGGCGTCGGCACCTGCGTCGGGAGGCGGCGTCGTGGTCGTCCTGGACGGGGTCACCCCGCCGCGCGGGGACGACGGATGCGTGCACGGAGTGCCCTGGTTCTCCACCCGGCTCGGCGGCCGATTGACCGAACTGTCCGGATCGCGGCGGGACATGCCCCTGGAGGGAGTCCTGGCCCGGGCGATCGCCGACACCGCCGACGCACACCGGGACACGTGTGACCTTTCTCACGTCCGGACCCCGCAGGCGACGGTGGTCGTGGTCCGCTGGGACGAGGCGTACGTGGAGCACCTCGTGCTCTCGGATTCCGTGCTCCTGCTCCGCGGACCCGGCGGTGCGGTCACGCCGGTGCTGGACGACCGGCTGGACCGGGTGCCGGACGGGGTGCGCGGCTCGGTGGCGGCGACCGACGCGCTGCGCAATGCCGAGGGGGGCTTCTTCACGGCGGCCGCGGACCCGGCGGTGGCGGCCCGGGCCGTCACCGGGCGCACCCCGCGCGCGGAGGTGCTGGCGGTGGCGGCGCTCACGGACGGGGCGAGCCGCTGGACGGACACGTTCGGGGAGGGCGACTGGGCGGCCTGCCTGGACGTGCTGCGCAAGGAGGGGGCGCGGGGGCTGATCGGGCGGGTCCGGGCCGTGGAGTCGGACCCGCTGCGCCCGCCGGCCCGGCACAAGCGGCACGACGACGCCTCGGCGGTCTACGCGGAACTCTGAGCCGCGCGGAGCTCTGAGCCGCGCGGAGCTCTGGGCCGCGCCCGCGACCGCGGCTCGGCTCCTACTCCTCGCCGGAGTTCAGCTGGTTCAGCAGCCGGGCCAGCTCCGCGACCTCGCCGCGGTCCCAGTCGGCCAGCTTGCGCATGTACTGCTCGCGCCGGGCCCCCCGTACGCGCAGGAACCGTTCCCGGCCCTCTTCGGTGAGGCCGACGAGGAAGGCGCGGCCGTCGGCGGGGTCCGGCTCGCGGGCCACCAGGCCGAGCACCTCCAGGGCGCGCAGCTGGCGGCTCATGGTGGCCTTGCCGACGCCGAAGTAGGCGGCCAGCTCGGTGGCCCGCTGGCGGCCGGCGGCCTCCAGGCGGACCAGCAGCCCGTACGCGGCCGGCTCCAGCTCGGGGTGCAGGGCGCGGGCCATCTCGCCGGAGGAGGCCCGGGCGCGCCGCAGGAAGACGGACAGCTCCCGCTCCAGGGCGAGGAACTCCTGGTCTTCGCTGCCGTGCACGTGCCGCTCCCATCGGTGGCGGGGCGCACCGTGGCACCCCTGTTCGGGACCAGTATTTCGCAGCGGGTGCGCCGAGGGCCCGGGGCCCCGCCGAAGGGGGTCCCCGGGCCTCGGCGCTCGGTGTGCCCGGTGTGCGCCTTCCGGATCAGGCGGCCTTGGTGAAGGAGACCACCGCCGGGGCGAGGGCCAGCTCCAGCACCTGGCGCACGTCGGTCACCGGGTGCACCTCCAGTCCCTCCAGCACCTCGCCCGGGACGTCGTCCAGGTCGGCCTCGTTCCGCTTCGGGATGATCACGGTGGTCAGTCCGGCCCGGTGCGCGGCCAGCAGCTTCTGCTTGACCCCGCCGATCGGGAGCACCCGCCCGGTCAGCGAGACCTCGCCGGTCATGGCCACGTCCGTGCGGACCTGGCGGCCGGAGAGCAGGGACGCCAGCGCGGTGGTCATGGTGATGCCCGCGCTCGGGCCGTCCTTGGGGACGGCGCCCGCCGGGAAGTGGATGTGCACGCCCCGGTCCTTCAGGTCGGCGACCGGCAGCTCCAGCTCCGCGCCGTGCGAGCGCAGGAAGCTGAGGGCGATCTGCGCCGACTCCTTCATGACGTCGCCCAGCTGGCCCGTGAGGGTGAGCCCGGAGGCGCCGGTCTCCGGGTCGGCGAGGGAGGCCTCGACGAACAGGACGTCGCCGCCGGCGCCGGTGACGGCGAGGCCGGTGGCCACGCCCGGGACGGCCGTCCGCCGCTCCTCCGGGTCCTGGGCGGACTCGGGCACGTGGTGCGGGCGGCCGATCAGGCCGCGCAGCTCGCCCGCGCCGATGGCGAAGGGGAACTCCCGCTCGCCCAGTTCGTGCTGGGAGGCCACCTTGCGCAGGAGCCGGGCGATGGACCGCTCCAGGGTGCGCACGCCGGCCTCGCGGGTGTACTCGCCGGCGAGCTTGCGCAGCGCGTCCTCCTCCAGGACCACCTCCCCGTCGGTCAGCCCGGCGCGCTCCAGCTGGCGGGGCAGCAGGTGGTCGCGGGCGATGACGACCTTCTCGTCCTCGGTGTAGCCGTCGAGGCGCACCAGCTCCATGCGGTCGGCGAGGGCTTCGGGGATGGCCTCCAGGACGTTGGCCGTCGCGAGGAAGACGACGTCGCTGAGGTCCAGCTCCACCTCCAGGTAGTGGTCCCGGAAGGTGTGGTTCTGCGCGGGGTCCAGGACCTCCAGGAGGGCGGCCGCCGGGTCGCCCCGGAAGTCGGAGCCGACCTTGTCGATCTCGTCGAGGAGCACGACCGGGTTCATCGACCCGGCCTCCTTGATCGCCCGGACGATGCGGCCGGGCAGGGCGCCGACGTACGTCCGCCGGTGCCCGCGGATCTCGGCCTCATCCCGCACGCCGCCGAGGGCGACCCGGACGAACTTCCGGCCCATGGCGTGGGCGACGCTCTCCCCGAGCGAGGTCTTGCCGACGCCGGGCGGCCCGACCAGCGCGAGGACGGCACCTCCGCGCCGTCCGCCGACGACGCCCATGCCGCGCTCGCCGCGCCGCTTGCGCACGGCGAGGTATTCGGTGATGCGGTCCTTCACGTCGTTCAGCCCGGCGTGCTCGGCATCGAGGACGGCGCGGGCGCCGCGAATGTCGTACGCGTCCTCGGTGCGCTCGGTCCAGGGCAGTTCCAGGACGGTGTCCAGCCAGGTGCGGATCCAGGAGCCCTCGGGGCTCTGGTCGCTGGCCCGCTCCAGCTTGTCGACCTCCTTGAGCGCGGCCTCCCGGACCTTCTCGGGCAGGTCGGCGGCCTCGACGCGGGCGCGGTAGTCGTCGGACTCCTCACCCTCCTTCTCCCCGCCCAGCTCGCGCAGCTCCTTGCGGACGGCCTCCAGCTGGCGGCGGAGCAGGAACTCGCGCTGCTGCTTCTCCACGCCGTCCTGGACGTCCTTGGCGATGGACTCGGCGACGTCCTGTTCGGCGAGGTGGTCGGAGAGCGCCTTGACGGCGAGGCGGAGGCGGGCGACCGGGTCGGTCGTCTCCAGCAGTTCGACCTTCTGGGCCACGCTCAGGAAGGGCGAGTACCCGGAGTTGTCGGCCAGCGCCGACACCCCCTCGATCTGCTGCACCCGGTCCACGACCTGCCAGGCGCCGCGCTTCTTCAGCCAGCTCGTGGCGAGGGCCTTGTACTCCTTGACGAGCTCGGCGACCGCCCCGGGCAGCGGGTCGGGCACCTTCTCGTCGACGGTCTCCCCCTCGACCCAGAGCGCCGCCCCGGGCCCGGTGGTCCCGGCGCCGATCCGGACGCGGCCGCGCCCGCGGATCAGCGCCCCGGGATCCCCGTCGGAGAGCCGCCCGACCTGCTCGACGGTCCCCAGCACACCGATCCCGGCGTATTTCCCGTCGACCCGGGGCACGAGCAGCACCCGGGGCTTCCCGCTGCCCGCCGCCGCCTGCGCGGCCTCGACGGCTCCGCGCACCTCGGCGTCGGACAGGTCCAGGGGAACGACCATCCCGGGCAGCACGACCTCGTCGTCGAGCGGCAGTACAGGCAGGGTGAGCGTTACGGACGTCGAAGCCATGATCTTCCCTCCGGCAGTGAAGTTGAGCTATGCCGACTCAATGCTTCTGCGTCCGGCAATGTTCCCCAACGCCCGTTCGCCGGGGGCGAACACGTCCGACGGGTCCCCCGTAGCACCATGACGGCATGACAGACACACGACGGACCGTCAGCTCGGGCTCCCCGCTGGAACCCCGGATCGGCTTCTCCCGCGCGGTGCGCACGGGGCCCTACGTAGCCGTCGCCGGCACGGCCCCGATCGGGGACGACGGCTCCACGGTCGGCCCGGGCGACGTCCACGCCCAGACGGTGCGCTGCCTGGACATCGCGCAGCGCGCCCTGGAGGAGGCCGGCGCCTCGCTCTCCGACGTCGTGCGGACCCGGATCATGCTCACCGACATCACCGCCTGGGAGGAGGCCGCGCGGGCCCACGGCGAGCGCTTCGCCGCGGTCCGCCCGGTGACGACCTTCGTCGAGGTGTCCCGCTTCATCGACCCGGCCTGGCTGGTGGAGGTGGAGGTCGACGCGGTGGTCCCGCAGGTCCCCTAGAGGGCACGGAGGCGGATGTCGCCCGAGGTGGTGCGCACCGCGATCCGGGACGGGGACCCCGGGGCGTCGCCCAGGGCGTTCTCCCGGTCGCCCGAGTCGGTGTCGGCGGACACCCGGTACGGGGCCTGCGGCGCCCGCAGGGTCACGTCGCCCGAGCTGCTGGTGACGGACACCGAGGCCGGGGCCTTCGCGAAGCCGGCGTCGACGTCCCCGGACGCCGCCCGGAACTCGGCCTCGGCCCCCTCCAGACCGGTGGCGGTGATCCGCCCCGAGGCGGTACGGACCTTCAGCGCGCCCGAGATCCCCTCGGCCCGGACGTCCCCGGACGCCGAGGTCAGCTCGGCCCGGGCGACGCCCCGCACCTCGATGTCCCCGCTGCTGCTCCCGACCTTCACCCGGACCGCGGCCGGGACCTCCAGGCGGTAGTCGATCCAGCAGTCCCCGTCCCCGCAGCCGTCGCTGAAGGTCAGCACCCCGCCCGACACCCGCTGCCCGGGCCGGGGCTCCGCACTCCCCCGGTAGTGGACCACCCGGCGCACGGTGACCCCGGGGCCGGAGCCGGGGACCACCTCCACGTCGCCGCTGCGGGTCCCGGTCAGCTCCACCGCCGTGACCGCCTCGGGGACGGCGGCGTCGGCGTCGAGGGTCTTCACCGGGCCTGCGCCCGTCAGCGCACAGCCGCAGAGGAGGAGGGCGGCCCCGGCGGCGGTGGCGGCAAGGCGGATTGACGTGGTGTGAGGTGCCATGGGACGAGTCTGTCCAACGGCACGCGGAACCGCCCTGGTGCGGGCATCCCAAAACGGGGTGGTGCTGGCCCCACCCCCCGTCCTCAGGGCCCGGTCACCACCGGCCGCAGCTCCGAGGGCAGGCCCCACTCGCTCCACGACCCGTCGTACACCGCGGTCCGCCCGTACCCCGCCAGGGTCGCCCCCAGCGCGAGCACGCAGGCCGTGACGCCCGAACCGCAGCTGAAGTAGAGCCGCTCCCGCTCCCCGGCCAACGCCCCGAACGCCTCGCGCAGTTCCCGGGCCGGCCGCATCAGCCCGTCCGGCCCCTGGAGCTCGCCGAACGGCAGGTTCAGCGCGCCCGGCATGTGCCCGCCCCGCAACCCCGGCCGGGGCTCGGGGGCGGTCCCGGCGAACCGCTCCCGGGTCCGGGCGTCGAACACCGCGGCGGCCGGGTCGGCGAGCGCCTCGGCGACGACCCCGGCGTCCACCAGCAGCCCGGGCCTGGGCCGTGCGGTGAAGGAGCCGCGCGGCCCCTCGTACGCCGCCGCCTCACCCTCGACGTCCAGCCCGGCGGCGACCCACGCGGGCAGGCCCCCGTCCAGCACGGCCACCCGGTCGAAGCCCATGGCGCGCAGCATCCACCAGGCGCGGGCGCTGGAGTAGATCCCGGCACCGTCGTACACGACCACCGTGTCGGCGTCGTGCACCCCGAGCCCGCGCACGGCCTCGGCGAAGTCCTCCGGGGAGGGCATGGTGTGCGGGACCGCAGCCGCGTGGTCGGAGAGGGCGCCGTCGAGGTCGAAGGGCCGCGCCCCGGGAATCCGCACGGGAGCCCCCCGGTGCGCCCCGACGGAGGCGTCGAACACCACGACCCCGCCGAGGCGTTCCGCGAGCCAGTCACTGCCGACCAGCGGACCGGGTATCTCGGATACGGGCATACGGGCACCTCCGGGCGCGGCATCGAACACGATCACGCCCCATCCTGACCCATCCACCCCCGGAACGGGCCGGGTTGGGGGGGCGGGGGCCGGATACCGCCCCGGGCACACCCCGCGGAGGTCACCCGACCCCGCAGCACGGTGCCACGTACCCAGTCACCCACCCACCCGCACCCAGGGAGGCGGGTGGGCAACCACCGCCCCACCCCACGGGGTCGAGGGGGAGATAGCGGGCCCGCACCACGAGCCCCCGCACCAGCCCCCACCCCCTCACCCGCACCGCCCCCGCCACGCGTACACCGCCACCCGGGCCCCGCGGACCGGGGTCACCGAGCAGCGGTCGAACGCCTGCGCCAGGGCCTCGCGCTTCGCCGCCTCCGCCGGGTACGCGTCCAGCGGCTGGTCCGGCGGGTCCAGCAGGGCTATCACCCTCGGGGAGGCCAGGACCGCCGCCCGGACGGCGTCCGGCGGCAGCTCGGTGCCGTGGAGGGTGCGGGACTGCGCCGGGGTGCGGGACAGGGCGACGTCCCGGAGGGGGTCGTACGTCCCGGGTGACGACAGCAGCCACTCCCGCCGCCGGGACGGCATGAACAGCACCGCGTCCCCCGGCCGGGCCCGCTCCCGCACCGCCGCCGCGACGGCGAGGGCGTCGTCCTTGCGCGCCTCCGGGGTGCGCAGCCACACCGACCACCCCGCGAAGGGCACCAGCAGCGCCCCGGCCAGCAGCCACGGCAGCCACCGCGCCCGCGTGCCGCCCGCCCGCGCACCGGCCAGCACGGCGAGGCCGGCCAGCGCGTAGAGGACGTACCGGTCGACGTACCAGGGGTGCGCGAGCGAGACCGTCAGCAGCAGCCCGGGCGGGAGCAGCGCCAGGGGCGCGGCCACCCGTACGAGGTCCCGGTCCCCGGCCCCCCGCGCCAGCAGGGCCACCGCGGCCAGCAGCACCGCGTACGCCGCCCAGTCCTGCCACGACGGCCGTCCCAGCCAGCCCAGCTGCGCCGACGCCTGCCGCGCGCTCACCAGGGCCAGCGGGAGCAGCCCGGCGAGGACGGCGCCCGCCGCCCGGCGCCAGCCCGGCGCCTGCCAGGCGGCGAACGCGTGCGCCGGCAGGGCCAGTACGGCGAACTCGTGCAGCCAGCAGCCCAGCAGGAGCACCACCGCGTAGGCCGCCCACCGCTCGCGCAGCATCAGGTACGTCGCCCAGGCCACGGCCGCCGCGACCAGGGCGTACGAGCGCCCCTCCTGCGCGTACGCCTGTACCGGCGGCAATGCGGCGTACGCGGTGCCGGCGATCAGCGCGGCCCGTTCGCCCGCCAGCCGGTGCGTCACGGCGGCCACTCCGGCGGCGGCGAGGGCCGTGCCGGCCACGGACGGCAGCCGCAGGGCCCACGGGCCGCCGTCCCAGAGGGCGAAGACGCCGTGCATCAGCAGGTAGTAGAGGCCGTGCACCGCGTCGACCTGCCCGAGCAGTTCCCACAGCCCGCCGAGGGGGCGGTGCGCGACCTGCCAGGTGGTGGACTCGTCGCGCCACATGCTCCCGCCGCCCGCGCCGCGCGGCAGGCCCCACAGTCCGAGGAGCACGGCGGTCAGCGGGGGCAGGGCGCGCCAGGGGGTGATGCGGCGGATGGCGGCCTCCGGGTTCTTTCGGTCGGGGGGCGGTGACTCCATACTCGGTGTTCGGTCGGAGTACCTGCGGAGGTGGGTGTGCGAACGATCCGGGCGGCTGGGGCCGCGACGGTGGTGCTGCTGGGCGCGGTGCTGGTCCTGGCCGGCTGCGGCGGCGGGTCCGGGGGCCCTCCGGACGCGACGGCTGCCCCGACGACGGCGGCGACGCCCACGCCCACGCCCCCACCCGCTCCCCCACCCACGCCCACCACGCCCACCCCCGCACCCCCCTCGCCCCCGGCATCCCCCGCACCCCCCGCGGCAACCCAGGCCGCCGGCGAGACGCTCGTCCGCGTGAGCCGCAGCGGCGGTTTCGCGGGCCAGACGCGGACGGTGATCGTCAAGGGCGACGGCTCCTGGAGCCTCCTCGACGGCAAGGCCCGCGACATGCGCTCCGGGAAGCTGGAGCCGCCCCGGCTGGAGGTCCTGCGCACGGCGCTGCGGGAGGCCGACTTCGCGCACCTGCCCCGGGTGGCGACGGCCGATCCGCCGGTCTACGACGGGTTCACGTACGCCTTCGTGCACGGCGGTTTCGAGGTCGCCGCGGACCAGACCGAGCTGGCTCCGGGGCTCCGGAAGGTGCTGGACGCGCTGCCCGGATTCGACACGACGGGATGAATCTCTGATTCCGGATGACCCCGGCTCCTGTCCGAACCCCGCATAGCCGCAGGCCGGTGCCTCCTCTACGCTGCACCCCATCACGCGGGATCTTCAGGGGCGGGACATGGAACAGACACACACCACCCACAGCGTCGCCGCGGCCACCCCAGGTGCGCAGCGGCGCGTGCTCGTGGTCGAGGACGACCGCACCATCGCCGACGCCATCGCGGCCCGGCTGCGGGCCGAGGGCTTCCAGGTGCAGACGGCCTACGACGGGCCGGCCGCGGTCGCGGCCGCGGAGAGCTGGCAGCCCGAGCTGCTGGTGCTGGACGTCATGCTGCCCGGCTTCGACGGGCTGGAGGTCTGCCGCCGGGTCCAGGCGCAGCGGCCGGTCCCGGTGCTGATGCTCACGGCCCGGGACGACGAGACCGACATGCTGGTCGGTCTCGGGGTCGGGGCGGACGACTACATGACGAAGCCGTTCTCGATGCGCGAGCTGGCGGCCCGGGTCCACGTGCTGCTGCGCCGGGTGGAGCGGGCGACGCAGGCCGCGACGGCTCCGCGCGGGGCGACGCTGCGGCTGGGCGATCTGGAGATCGACCACGCGCAGCGCAGGGTGCGGGTGCAGGCGGAGGACGTGCACCTGACGCCGACGGAGTTCGACCTGCTGGTGTGCCTGGCGGGGACGCCTCGTGCGGTGCTCTCGCGGGAGCAGCTGCTGGCGGAGGTGTGGGACTGGGCGGACGCGTCGGGGACCCGTACGGTCGACAGCCACATCAAAGCGCTGCGGCGGAAGATCGGGGCGGACCGGATCCGTACGGTCCATGGCGTCGGGTACGCCCTGGAGACCCCGGCGCAGTCGTGAGCGGCCCGCCGCGCGGGCCGGGTCTGCGGCCCTATTCTCCGTTCTCGATCAAGACGAAGCTGGGCGTGCTCGTCGTGGTGTCGGTGTTCATCACGACGGGGCTGCTGATGGTGGCCCTGCGGACGGCCACGGAGCTGCGGTTCATCACGGTCTTCTCGGTGATCGCGTCGATGTTGATCACCCAGTTCGTGGCGCACGGTCTGACGGCGCCGCTGGACGAGATGACGACGGTGGCCCGGGCGATCTCGCACGGGGACTACACGCGCCGGGTGCGCGGTGCCGGGCGCCGTGACGAGCTGGGTGATCTGGCCTCGACGATCAACCTGATGGCCGATGATCTGGAGGCCGAGGACAGGCACCGTCGAGAGCTGGTCGCGAACGTCTCGCACGAGCTGCGGACTCCGATCGCGGCGTTGCGGGCGGTGCTGGAGAACGTGGTGGACGGGGTCTCGGAGGCCGATCCGGAGACCATGCGGACGATGCTGAAGCAGGCGGAGCGGCTGGGCCGGCTGGTGGACACGCTGCTGGACCTGTCGCGGGTGGACAACGGTGTGGTGCCGCTGAAGGCGCGCCGGTTCGAGGTGTGGCCGTATCTGTCGGGGGTGCTGAAGGAGTCGGGGCTGGCGGCCGCCGGGCGGCCGGGGCTGTCTTCCGGTTCGGGTGGCCATACCCGCAATGACGTGCATCTTCACTTGGATGTGCACCCTCCGGAACTGACCGCGTACGCGGACGCCGAGCGGCTGCACCAGGTGGTGGCGAACCTGATCGACAACGCGGTGAAGCACAGTCCGGCGCACGGCCGGGTCACGGTGCGGGCGCGGGCCGGGGCGGCGCCGGGGAGCCTGGCGCTGGAGGTCGTGGACGAGGGGCCGGGGATTCCGGAGGCGGAGCGGCACCGGGTCTTCGAGCGGTTCAACCGGGGTTCCGGCGGTGGCGGGGACGCCGGCGGCGACGGGGGCACCGGTCTGGGGCTGGCGATCGCCCGCTGGGCGGTCGGGCTGCACGGGGGCCACATCGGCGTGGCCGAATCGTCACGGGGTTGCCGAATCCTTGTCACCCTTCCGGGCAGCTCACAGGTCCCTTCTTGACGTAGGGTTCGAGTGGGAAGGACATGATCTCGGCCACACGTGCCCGGGGTCGTCAGGGGTGCGAGGCCTAGGGGGTCGCAACCTGGATGCCCCCTACCCGAACCACGCTTGTTTCCCGCCATTCCGATGGGTGAAACCCGCCGTTCGGTGTGACCTGCACGACGGAAGTCCCGCCCGGCCTGCATCACACGCCCTGGGAGGCGTAGCCTTTATCCCCGCTGTCCATACCTTGTGAAGCGGAAGAGGGCGGTTGCCGCCGTGTCGCCACAGTCCCCCAGTAACCCGAGCACCACGACCGACGCAGCAGAGGGCGGGAAGAACCCCGCCTCAGGCTTCGGCGCGAATGAGTGGCTCGTCGACGAGATCTATCAGCAGTACCTCCAGGACCCGAGTTCGGTCGACCGGGCCTGGTGGGACTTCTTCGCCGACTACAAGCCGGGGGGCGCTGCCGCCCCGGTGAAGGCGGCCGAACCCATCAAGACCCCGACGACGGACGGCGCCTCCGCACAGGCCGCCACCGCCACCGCCGGGGTTCCTCAGGCCGTCGACGCCGCCACGGGGGCGGCGTCGGCCGCGCCCGCAGCCGCGCCCACACCTGTGTCAGCTCCTGCCCCTGCTCCTGCCACCCCCTCTGGTGCCCCTGCTGTGACTGTCACCTCCCAGGCCCCGGCCGCCGCACCGGCCGCGCCCGCCCCTCAGGCCCAGGCTCCGGCCGCTGCCACCACCCCGGCTCAGAAGGCCGCGCCCGCCACCGAGGCCCCCGCCGGCCCCGAGCTGGTGACGCTCCGCGGCCCCGCCGCCGCCGTGGCCAAGAACATGAACGCCTCCCTCGACGTCCCGACGGCCACGTCCGTCCGCGCCGTCCCGGTGAAGCTGCTGTTCGACAACCGCATCGTCATCAACAACCACCTCAAGCGCGCCCGCGGTGGGAAGATCTCCTTCACCCACCTCATCGGCTACGCGATGGTGCAGGCCATCAAGGCCATGCCGTCGATGAACCACTCCTTCGCGGAGAAGGACGGCAAGCCGACCCTGGTCAAGCCGGAGCACGTGAACTTCGGCCTCGCGATCGACCTCGTGAAGCCCAACGGCGACCGTCAGCTCGTCGTCGCCGGCATCAAGAAGGCCGAGACCCTCAACTTCTTCGAGTTCTGGCAGGCCTACGAGGACATCGTGCGCCGCGCCCGCGTCGGCAAGCTGACGATGGACGACTTCACCGGCGTCACCGTCTCGCTGACCAACCCCGGCGGCCTGGGCACCGTCCACTCCGTGCCCCGCCTGATGCCCGGACAGTCGGTCATCATGGGCGTCGGCTCCATGGACTACCCCGCCGAGTTCCAGGGCACCTCACAGGACACCCTGAACAAGCTGGGCATCTCCAAGGTCATGACCCTGACCTCGACCTACGACCACCGGGTCATCCAGGGTGCGGCCTCCGGCGAGTTCCTGCGCATCGTCGCGAACCTGCTCCTCGGCGAGGACGGCTTCTACGACCAGGTCTTCGAGTCGCTGCGGATCCCGTACGAGCCGGTCCGCTGGAACCGCGACATCGACGCCTCGCACGACGACGACGTCACGAAGGCCGCCCGCGTCTTCGAGCTGATCCACTCCTACCGGGTCCGCGGCCACGTCATGGCCGACACCGACCCGCTGGAGTACAAGCAGCGCAAGCACCCCGACCTGGACATCACCGAGCACGGCCTCACCCTGTGGGACCTGGAGCGCGAGTTCGCGGTCGGCGGCTTCTCCGGCAAGTCGATGATGAAGCTCCGCGACATCCTCGGCGTCCTGCGCGACTCGTACTGCCGCACCACCGGCGTCGAGTTCATGCACATCCAGGACCCGAAGCAGCGCCGCTGGATCCAGGACCGCATCGAGCGCCCGCACACCAAGCCGGAGCGCGAGGAGCAGCTGCGCATCCTGCGCCGCCTGAACGCGGCGGAGGCCTTCGAGACCTTCCTGCAGACGAAGTACGTCGGCCAGAAGCGCTTCTCCCTGGAGGGCGGCGAGTCCGTCATCCCGCTGCTCGACGCCGTCATCGACTCGGCCGCCGAGGCCCGCCTCGAAGAGGTCGTCATCGGCATGGCCCACCGCGGCCGCCTGAACGTCCTGGCGAACATCGTCGGCAAGTCGTACGCGCAGATCTTCCGCGAGTTCGAGGGCAACCTCGACCCGAAGTCCATGCACGGCTCCGGTGACGTCAAGTACCACCTGGGCGCCGAGGGCACCTTCACCGGCCTGGACGGCGAGCAGATCAAGGTCTCGCTCGTCGCCAACCCCTCCCACCTGGAGGCGGTGGACCCGGTCCTGGAGGGTGTCGCCCGCGCCAAGCAGGACGTCATCAACAAGGGCGGCACGGACTTCACCGTCCTGCCGCTGGCCCTGCACGGCGACGCCGCGTTCGCCGGCCAGGGCGTGGTCGCCGAGACGCTGAACATGTCGCAGCTGCGCGGCTACCGCACCGGCGGCACCGTCCACGTCGTGATCAACAACCAGGTCGGCTTCACCGCCGCCCCGGAGTCCTCGCGTTCCTCGATGTACGCGACCGACGTGGCCCGCATGATCGAGGCGCCGATCTTCCACGTGAACGGTGACGACCCGGAGGCCGTGGTCCGCGTCGCGCGGCTCGCCTTCGAGTTCCGCCAGGCGTTCAACAAGGACGTGGTCATCGACCTCATCTGCTACCGCCGCCGCGGCCACAACGAGTCCGACAACCCGGCGTTCACGCAGCCGCTGATGTACGACCTGATCGACAAGAAGCGCTCGGTGCGCAAGCTGTACACCGAGTCCCTCATCGGTCGCGGCGACATCACCCTGGAAGAGGCCGAGCAGGCGCTCCAGGACTTCCAGGGCCAGCTGGAGAAGGTCTTCGCGGAGGTCCGCGAGGCCGCCACGCAGCCGCCGGTCAGCGTGCCGGCCCCGGCGCAGGCCGCGGCCGAGTTCCCGGTCGCCGTGAACACGGCGATCTCCCAGGACGTCGTCAAGCGGATCGCCGAGTCCCAGGTCAACATCCCCGAGGGCGTCACCGTCCACCCGCGTCTGCTGCCGCAGCTGCAGCGCCGCGCGGCGATGATCGACGACGGCACCATCGACTGGGGCATGGGCGAGACCCTGGCCTTCGGTTCGCTGCTGATGGAGGGCACCCCGGTCCGCCTGTCCGGCCAGGACTCCCGCCGCGGCACGTTCGGCCAGCGCCACGCGGTCCTCATCGACCGGGAGACCGGCGAGGACTACACCCCGCTGCTGTACCTGTCGGACGACCAGGCCCGCTACAACGTCTACGACTCGCTGCTCTCCGAGTACGCGGCCATGGGCTTCGAGTACGGCTACTCGCTGGCCCGTCCGGACGCGCTGGTCCTCTGGGAGGCCCAGTTCGGTGACTTCGTCAACGGCGCGCAGACCGTCGTCGACGAGTTCATCTCCTCGGCCGAGCAGAAGTGGGGCCAGACCTCCGGCGTCACGCTGCTGCTGCCGCACGGCTACGAGGGCCAGGGCCCGGACCACTCGTCCGCCCGCCCGGAGCGCTTCCTCCAGCTGTGCGCGCAGAACAACATGACGGTCGCGATGCCGACCCTGCCGTCGAACTACTTCCACCTGCTGCGCTGGCAGGTCCACAACCCGCACCACAAGCCGCTGGTCGTCTTCACCCCGAAGTCGATGCTGCGTCTGAAGGCCGCGGCGTCGAAGGCGGAGGAGTTCACGAACGGTTCGTTCCGTCCGGTCATCGGCGACACCACGGTGGACCCGAACGCGGTCCGCAAGGTCGTCTTCTGCGCGGGCAAGGTCTACTACGACCTGGAGGCCGAGCGGGAGAAGCGCGGCATCACGGACACCGCGATCATCCGCATCGAGCGCCTGTACCCGCTGCCGGGTGCGGAGCTCCAGGCGGAGATCGCCAAGTTCCCGAACGCGGCGAAGTACATCTGGGCGCAGGAGGAGCCGGCGAACCAGGGTGCGTGGCCGTTCATCGCGCTGAACCTGATCGACCACCTCGACCTGGCGGTCGGCGCGGACATCCCGGCGGGCGAGCGCCTGCGGCGCGTCTCGCGTCCGCACGGTTCGTCGCCGGCGGTGGGTTCCGCCAAGCGTCACCAGGCGGAGCAGCAGCTGCTGATGAACGAGGTCTTCGAGGCCTAGTCGCTGACGCGACCTGCACATGACGGAAGGCCCGGCCCCCCACCTGGGGGGCCGGGCCTTCCGGCTTTCCCGCCGCTGCCGGGGCTCCGCCCCGGACCCCGCGCCTCAAACTCCCCCAGCTACCGCTGGGAGGTGCCCCCAGGCGGGACTGGTTAGGGCTGTGGCTCGAAATCCCAGTAGGGCCTCGTCTGCTGGCGGGCCGAGACGGTGTGGACGTGTTGGGGGCCGAGGGTGCGGGTGAGGGCCTTGAGGCCGGCGTCCTCGTGTTTCGAGGCCTCCGCGTCCTCGCGGACCGCGCGGAGGTCGGCGGCCAGGGCGATCTGGGCGCTCAGGGCCATGGGGTGGTCCGGGCCCAGGACCTGTTCGGCGGCCCGGAGGGTGTCCCGGCTGAGGTCCAGCGCGGCGTCCAGGCGGCCGGTGATGTTGCGGTGGCCGGTGGCGTTGAGGGCGCAGCCCAGGGTCCAGGGGTGGCGGTCGCCGAGGGCGCCGCGCATGCCGACCAGGGCCTGTTCCGCGAGGTTCAGGGCCTCGGTCCGTTCGCCCTGGGCGCGCAGCACGAGGGCGAGGTTGCCGACGGTGCCGATGCTGTAGGGGTGGGCGAGGCCGAGCTGGGACTGGTAGCCCCGTACGACCTCCTCGGAGATCCGGCGGGCTTCCTCGATGTCCCCGTACTCGCGCAGGTAGGTGGCGTAGTCGGAGGCGACCATCAGGGTCCAGGGGAACTCGGCGCCGAACACGCGGGTGGAGCGTTCCAGGACGCTGCGCAGCCGGGAGCCGGCGCCGGGGATGTCGCCGGTGCGGCGCAGGCACTGGCCGAGGTTGTGTTCGGCGCGCAGGGTCTGGGGGTGGTTGGCGCCGAGGACCTGGACGTGGAGTTTGAGGCCCTGTTCCTGGCGGGCTAGGGCCTCGCGGTAGCGGCCCATGAGGCGCAGGCCCATGGCGCAGCCGATGCCGGAGGAGAGGGTGGCGATGTGCCGGACGCGCAGGACGCGTTCGCGGCGGCGCAGGGTGTCGAGGTCGGTGTCGTAGGCCTCCTGGTAGCGGCCGAGGAGGCGGAGGGCGACGGCGACGTTGTTCTGGGCGCCGAGGGTGGTGGAGTCGTCCTCGCCGAGGAGTTCCCGGTAGGTGGCGAAGGCGTGTTCCAGGAGTGCGCGGGCCTCGTCGAACTTGGCGGTGCTGAGGAGGACTCCGGCGTAGGTGCTGGTGGCGCGGAGGGTTTCGAGGTCGCGGTCGCCGCGTTCGGCGAGGAGCCGGTCGGCTACGGAGCGGGCGAGGGTCTCGGCCCGCCGGAAGTGGCCGAGCATGCGCAGGGCGCCGCCGTAGTGGTAGCTGAGTTCGCGGACCTGGTCGTGGTCGTCGCCGAGCATGGCCCGCCAGACGGCGTCGGTCTGTTCGGACAGGCGCAGGCAGGTGCGGTACTCGCCGGCGAGGATCAGGTAGCGCAGGCAGTGCAGCAGGAAGTTCTGGATGCGGGGGTTGCTGCTGGTGAGGACTCCGGCGTGGTCGAGGTGGGGGACGAGTTCGGCGTAGCGGGGCCAGAGCCGGGAGTCGGTGGGGCGGCCGGGGTCGGCGGCGGCGAGGACCTGGCGGACGGCGCGGGAGAGCTGGTCGGACTCGTCCTCGGCGAGGTTCTCGCGGACGATGTTGTGGACCATGCGGTGGAGCTGGACGGTCTCCAGGCCGCCGCCCTCCTCGACGGAGAGGTCGGAGTACTCCAGGCGGACGACGGAGAACTGGACGAGCTTGTTGAGGGCGGCGTTCCAGCGGATCTGGTCGTTGAGGATTCCCGCGAGGTGTTCGGGGACGCCGTCGGCGGGGAATTCGCGCAGCAGGCGCAGCGGGACGCGGCCGGGGGCGAAGAAGACGAAGAGCCGCAGCAGGGCGAGGGCGTCGGGGAAGTTCTCGCGGACGTTGTTGAGGAGTATCGCCAGGGCGGTCGGGAAGGGCAGCGGGTAGTCGTCGGAGAGGGTGACGGCCTCGTGGGAGTCGAGGCGGTGCTGGAGGAGGGTGAGGTACTCGCCGACGCCGAGGGGTGAGTCGGCGAGCCAGCCGGCGGTCTGGTCGAGGGCGAGGGGGTAGTCCTCCAGGGCTTCGGCGAGCTGGTCGGCCTCGTCGCCGGTGAGGCGGCGGGCGCGGCGGCGGATGAAGGTGACGGATTCGGGGCGGGCGTAGAGGGGGACTTCGACGAGGCTGGTGTGCCGGGCGGCCCATTCGCGGTTGCGGGAGGTGATGATGACGTCGCCGGCGCCGGAGGGCAGCAGGTCGGTGAGGTCGTCGGGGTTGTCGCAGCCGTCGAAGACCATCAGCCAGCGGTGGTAGGGGGATCCGCGCCGCAGGGCCTCCAGTACGGCCCGGATCTGCTCGCCGTAGCTGCCGGCGCCGCGGGGCAGGCCGAGGGCGGGGGCGAGGTCGGCGAGGCGTTCGCGCAGGGTGGGCCGGTCCTCGGCGGGAACCCACCAGACGACGTCGTACTCGGAGGCGAAGCGGTAGGCGTACTCGGTGGCGACCTGGGTCTTGCCGACGCCGGAGAGGCCGAGGAGGGTGACGGTGGAGGCGCCGGGCGGGGCCTCGGTGAGGGCGTCGCGGAGGCGGCCGATGACGTCGTTGCGGCCGGTGAAGCGGGGGTTGCGGCGCGGGACGCGGCCCCAGATCTCGGGCGGGTCGTTGGGGAAGCGGGGGCCCCGGCGGCCGCTCTCGGTGCCGATGCGGTCGGTGGGCAGCTCCAGCCGGCGCAGTACGCGGTATTCGGCCTCGTAGGCGTCCAGGCCCCACAGGTCGGTCTTCCCCAGGGCGGCGACGGCGCTGGGCAGGGGGGCGTCGGTGAGGCAGACGGCGGCGAACCGGTCGGGGTGGGAGGCGGTGACGGTGCGCAGGGCGGTGTTCCACTCCTCGTCGGTGTGGGTGCCGGCGGAGAAGTAGCGCTCGCTGAGGACGACGAGGATCCGGCCGCCCGCGCGGGCCAGGTCGTCGAGGGCCTCGGTGAGTCCGCCGGGGCTGCTCTGCGGGTCCCAGCGCTGGAGGACGACGCGGTGTCCGTGTTCTTCCAGGCGGTGGGCGATCCATACCGCCCAGGGGCGGTTGAAGCCCGCGAAGCTGATGACGAAGCGCTGCGCGGGGGCGGCTCCGTCGCGGTCGTGACGCATGGCGGTACCGGTCATGCGGCCGTCTCCCTGGGGTCCGTTCGTTGGACGGGGTGCGGGGCGGTGCGGAGGGGCTGGCTTGAAAGGTACCGCAGGGGACGGGGCGTCATACCCGTACGAACGGGGCGAGTTCGGGGTGTGCCTCGCACCAGGCGCGGCGTTCGCGTTCCAGGGTGCGGCGGGCTCCGGCGTGCTGGTCGCCGGGGGGCGGGGTGGCGTCCATGGCGCGTTCGGCGGTGGCCATGCCGTCGACGAACTCCCGTCCGGTGACGGTGAGTGCGGGGTGGGCGCGCAGGGCGGGCAGGACGGCGGCGACCTGGGCGCGGATCCGGGCGTGCTGGGCCCAGGCGCCGCGGGCTCCGTAGAGGGCGGCGTGCTGCCAGTACCCGGCGAGGGCGAGGTGGGCGTACGTGCCGTGCAGGAGGCCTTCCAGGGGGCGCGGGTCGGCGCGCCAGGGGGCCCAGTGGCGGGGGGTGCGGTCGGCGGTGTGCAGGGTGAGGACGTCGGCGAGGGCGGCGAGTTTGCCGTGCTGCACCTCGTGGACCAGGGTCGCGGCGAGGGCGGGCGGGGCCTGGGCGCGGGCCAGGACGGAGCCGGCGGCGGCGGGCAGGGTGGCGCCGCTGGAGCGGGAGCCGCCGGCGAGGGGGACCACGGAGCGCAGCAGCAGGCCGATCTCCTCGGCGCGGGCGGAGTCGTAGCGGCCCAGCAGGGTGTGCGCGCCGGACCACTGGATGTCCCAGCGCTTGTGCCCCTTGGGGGTGAGCCGGCGGGCGGGGCGGACGGCGGCCGGGCCGGTGGCGGTGCCGGGGGGCGGGACCCGGTAGGGGTCGAGGTCGTCGAGGGAGGTCGTGGCGGCGCCGGGCAGGGTGTGCAGGGGGAGGGCGTCGGCGGTGTCCCAGGAGCGTTCGGTGAGGGCGGTGCGGCCGGGGCCGTGGGGGCGGAGCAGGCCGAGGGTGGGCAGGACGAGGCGGCCGTTGACGGGGCGCAGGGTGGTCTTGAAGCCGATTCCGGCGCGCAGTGCGGCGGCGGCGGCGAGTGCTCCGAGGTGGCCGAGGTCGGGCGGGGGTCCCTGGGGGGCGTGGAGGCGGCGCAGGGTCTCCTCGGCCCAGACTCCGGTGGCGGGGTAGTGCAGGACGTCGTGCACGGCTGCGGGGTCCTGGCGTTCGGCTTCCTCCAGCAGGGCCCAGTGCTCGGCGGTCTCGGCGCCGGGGGCGGCGTCGAGTACGGCGCGCAGCAGGAGCAGCCGCTTGGAGCGGCGTACGTCCTGGACGAGGCGGGTGCCCTCTTCGGAGGGTTCGGTGGAGGCGAGGGCGCGCAGGGTGTGGGAGCTGACGGCGAACCGGGTGAGGTCCTGCCGGGCCGTGCCGGGGGCGGGGGCGGTCCGCTGGGCGGGGAGGCCGGTGCCGGTGCCGGTGCCGTGGGTCATGAGGCGGCCCGTCCGGCGGTGGTGGCGGCCCGGTGCAGGGCGTGGGCGACGTGCCGGATGACGGCCTGGAGGTCGGCGCAGTACACGGACGGCTGGCGGAAGCCGTCGCCGGCCCGGTAGCGGTGCGGGTAGTGTCCGCCGCCGCAGACTTCGACGAGTTCGCAGGTGCGGCAGCCGGCGGCGAGGGCGTCGCGGCCGAGCTGGCGGGCGGCGAAGCCGGGGTGGTCGAGGAGGTCGTCGAAACTGTGGTGGTCCAGGGTCATGCCGGTCGCGGCGGCCCCTTCGTAGGCGGACTTCAGCGAGTCGGCCTGTTCGATGCTGCCGTCGGTCTCGACGACGGCGGTGGTGACGGGTGCCAGGCCCAGGGTCTCGGTGGCGGCGGGCAGGCCGAGGAGCAGGGCGATGACCTCTTCGAAGATCCGGATCCTGGTGCGCCGCGCGCCGTCGTGCCACCAGCGTTCGAAGACGGCGAGGAGCCAGTCGCCGTACGGGGTCCCGTGCCCGGTCCGGCCGGGCGGCGGGGTGCTCCAGTTGGCCAGGGGCAGCAGCAGGCCGATGCTGGGCGGGGCGAAGGCGAGCAGGGACTCGTACGTCTCGACGGGGTCCTGGGCGATGTCCACCACGCACAGCACGCCGGCGTAGCTGTCGGGGTGGCGGGCGAGGAGGCGCAGTCCGCGCGCGGCGGCGTGGAAGCCGGGTCGGCCGGTGTGGTCGACGCGGCGCCGGTTGTGGGCGGGCAGGCCGCCGTCGAGGCTGACGCCGACCCGGATCCCGGCGGCGGCGAGGGCGGCGATCCGGCCGGCGGTGAGGAGGGTGCCGTTGGTCTGCACGGCGGCCGTGACGCGGGTGCGGGGGGTGTGCCGGGCGACAGCGGCCCGTACGGCCTCGACGGGGGCGGTGAGGGCGGCGGGCGCGGCGAGGAGGGGTTCGCCGCCGTGCAGGACGAGGTCCACGCGGGGCAGTTGGTGGGCGGCGGCGTGCTCGGCGATCCGCTCGGCGGCGCGCAGGGCGGTGGCGGGGGCCATGGTGGCGGGGCGGGTGCGCCAGCTGCGGTCGGCCATCTCGTAGACGTAGCAGTAGGTGCAGGCGAGGTTGCAGCGGCTGTGGGTCTTGAGGACGAACTGCCGTACGGGCTGCGGGCGGTGGCCGGCGGCGCGCAGGCCCGGGACGTCGAGCCGGGCGTAGGGCCAGCGGGCGTGGCGGGCGTGACCTGCGAGGGTCCGGTGCACGGGCGGCACGGGACCGCTCGTGATCGCTTGGCTCATCGCCTGTACCTCTCCCCTGCGGACGGTCCATCCCTGCCCTCCGCGGGGGCCCGGCTAACGGCGGAAAGTGGTCAACTCCGGCGCGGTGGGGGGGGGCGGCCGTCAGGCGACGCCGGAGTCGAACGCGTTGAGGATCTCGGCCGGGTGGGTGACCCGGTCGACGAGGCCGTCGATGATCTCGGAGAGCACGGGGTGGTCGATCCCGCGCAGTGCGGCCAGGTCGATGCCGGTGAGGTCCGGGAGCCCGGGCCGCGGCCCGGGGCACGGACGGGCCGGTGGTGCTGCTGCCGCTTCCTTACGTCCGGTCCCCATGGGCTGCCCGTCCCTTGTCGTGTGTGGTCCACTGCCCTTTCCCTGCGCCCGGTGGGGGGAAACGGTTCAGGTGCCCGCCTCCAGGGCGTGTACGCGGGCCCGGACGGCCCGGGCCGGTGCGCCGTCCCCTTCGCCCAGTCGCTGGCGGAGGTCGAGGGCGGCGCGGTAGGCGTCCAGGGCGGCGCGGGGGCGGGCGAGGCGTTCCAGGACCTCCCCGCGCAGCTCCTGGACCCGGGCGGCGAGCGGCAGTGCCGCGCCTGCGCCGTCTTCGCGGTCGGCCTCCAGTGCGGCGCGCCAGGCCCGGCGGTAGGAGTCGGCGGCGCGGTCGAGGCGGTCGGCGGTGCGGGTGTGGGCGTGGATCTCCTGCTGGACGTCGCCGTGCTCCCGCCAGGCGCGGGCCCGTTCCAGGGGGCCGTGGGCCTGGCGGACGGCCAGTTCCAGCAGGTACTCGGCTTCCCGCAGGTCGACCAGGTCCCCTTCGTGGGCGTGCCTCAGCCGCAGCCCGGCGGCCAGCCGGCGCAGCCGGCGGGCGGCCCCGGGGTCGGACTGGGGGACGGCGGCGCGGCTTTCGCGCAGCACCCGTACGGCGGTGGACGCGAAGCCGCGTCCGCCGGCGGCGCGGGCGCGGTCCAGGAGTACGTCGCCCCACTCGGGCAGCAGTTCCCCGAAGGCCTCGCCGTCCCGGGGGATCAGCCGCCGGGCCCGGCCGTACGCCTCGGCCGCGTCCTCCAGGGCCGCCGGGTCGGCGTCGCGCGCGTACCGGGCCCGGTGGACGCGGGCCAGGCCCAGCAGGGCGGCGAGCCGCAGCCCGGAGTCCCCGGCCGGGTCCTCCAGGGCTGCGGCCAGCCGGGCGGCGGCCTCCTCCAGCCGTGCGGGCAGGTACCGCAGCGCCGCGCCCAGTTCGACGCGGACCCGTGCGGCGAGTCCGGGGGCGGGGGCGGGCTGCGGGGCGTCCGGGTCGGGGTCGGGGGTCGGGGCGGGGGCTGCGGCGGGGGCGAGGAGGGTCGTCAGGGCCGTGGTCAGGGTGTCGGCGGCCCGCTCGGCCAGGGCGGTGCGTTCCGCCGGGTCGGGGGTGCGCGGGAGGAGGGCGACCAGGACGCGGCCCAGGGTCAGGAGGAGTTCGGGGTCCGGGGGCCCCTCCCCGGCGGCGACCGGCTCCAGGGCGGCCCGGGCCTCGTGCAGGGGCCCCGCGTCGTCGCGCAGGGCGCCCAGCCGGAGCAGGGTCCGGGCCCGCAGTACGGCGCAGTCCCGGTGCAGGGCGGGGTCGGCGGCAGAGGCGGCGGAGGCGGCAGCGGCGGCGAACTCCCGGTCGGCGGCGGCCAGCAGCTCGGGCGCCGCGCCCGCCGCCACGGCCCGCTCGTACAGCACCCGGCCCAGGGCGGCCCGGCCGGCGGGGGTGCGCAGGCCGGTGGCGGCCCGTTCGGCCTCGTCGAGGTGTTCGGGGTCGCGCTGGACGGCCCACAGCCGCAGCAGTACCCCGGCGAGTTCGGTCTCGGCCTCTTCCGGGGGGTCGTCCGGGCCGGGCGGGGCGGCCACGGCCCGGCGCAGCAGTGCGGCGGACTCGTACAGGGGCCGGGCGTCGGCGTCGGGCGTGCCCGGCGCGAGGCGTTCCCGGGCGGCGCGGACGGCCCAGCCGCGGCCGGGCGGCGGGTCGGCGACGGGGACCGGGACGGGCGGTGCGGGGGGTTCCGCGGGGTCCTCGGGCGGGCCCGGCAGGTAGCGGCGTACGACCTTGGCGGAGACCTGCGCGAAGGCCTGCGGTAGCTGCCCGGGCGGCACCCTGCCGCCGTCCCACCCGGCGTCCGGTCCGGGGGCCGGCGCGGTGTCCGCTGCATCCGCGGGCTCTCCGGTGAGCTGGGCTACGGCCAGTGCGGGGAAGTTGCGCACGCCGCGGCCGAAGTGGGCGAGTACGTACTCGGAGCAGTGCTTGAGCACCAGCGCGGCCTCGTCCCGGCCCAGCGGCCCGAGCAGCACCTCCTGCACGCCGGGTACGAACTCGTACCACTGCGCGGCCGGTTCGCCGCTGCGCCGCAGCAGGCCGCTGAGCAGGACCTCCGCCAGGTCGGAGGGTTCCGAGTCGGGCAGCATGGTGCGCTGGACGAGCCGCATGACGGGCAGGGTGAGGGGCGCCGCCGCGAGGTACACGGCGAGCTGGACGGCGCCGGGCGCGGCGGAGGAGCGGAACCGGCGCACGAGTTCGCGGGGCGGGCGGGCGGTGGGGGGCAGCGGTACGGGGGCGGCGGGGTGGTGGGCGAGGACGCGGCCGACCTCGGCGGGAACGGGTCCGGTGCCGAGTCCGGCGACGAGCCGGGCCCACGCGCCGAGGGCGGTGGCGTTGGGCGGCAGCACGGGCACGGTGAGGCCGCCGGTGGGGCGGCCGGGCCGGGGTGGCCGGTCGGGCCGGAACCGCAGTCCGGGCCCGCCGCCCGCTCCCCCGCCGCCGCCGGCCCGTTCCAGCAGGCCGCGCTCGGTCGGCAGCCAGCTGCGGGCCCACAGCCGTTGCGGGAGGGGCTGTACGACGGCGCAGGGCGCGCACTCGGCCCAGCGGTGCAGCAGCCGCTGGGCCCGGCCCTCGCGCCACAGCGGCCCGGCGCAGTCGGAGACGACGATGGTCAGGGCCCGGCCGGTGGGGTCGCGGAGCTGGTCGCCGGAGCGCAGTCCCGGGCCGGGTACGGGGCCGCGGCCGACGGCGGCGGTGCCGTCGGGGAGCCGGTGGAGGTGGTGGGCCTGGACGTCGCGGAAGGCGCCGAGGCGTTCGCACACGGAGCGGAGTTCCTCGAACATCTCCCGCCAGACCGCCATGGAGGGTGAGGCGTCCATGACGAGCCGTACGGTCGCCTCGCGGCGGGTCTCCGGCCGGAACACGGGGATGACCAGTCCGAGGGCGCGGGCGCTGGCCTCGGCGGTGCCGGCTTCGTCGAGGACGGTGCGGGTGGGGCGGCCGGGGGGCCGGTGCCGCTGGAGGGCGCGCAGGGCCCGCTGGATCTCCAGGATCCGGGGCAGGGCCGCCGCCCCGGGCACGCGTACGGGGACCCCGCCGGCGACGGGGATCTCGGCGGCGGCCCCGGTGTCGGGGGCCTGGGGTTCCCCGGCGGGGTAGAGGCTGACCGGGTCCTCGGGGTCCGGTTCCTCCGGTGCCGGGTCCGGGGGTCCGGCGGTGCCGGCGGGTCCGGGCGGGCCGGCCGGGTCCCCGGGGGTGTCGGGGCCGGGTCCGGGGGCGGCGCCGGCGGGCCGGGCGGCCGTGCTGCCGGCCCGTGCGGCCAGCCAGAGCGCGTCGGCGAGTTCCTCGGCGGAGGGGTCGAGGCCGGCGGCGCGCAGCAGTCCGGCGAGGGCGCGGATGTCCGCGGCCGCGGCCCCGTCGGGGTGGGCGGGTTCCTGGGGCACCGCGGCTCACCTCGGGCGGTCGAGGCGCTGGATGAGCAGGTCGGCGAGGTCGTCCCGGCTGGGCGGGGCGGCGTAGTGGGTGAGGTAGATGGCGTTGAGCAGCTGGTCGGCGGCGACCAGTTCGGTGCGGGAGCGGGTGAGGAACTCGCGGATCAGGTCGGCGCCGAGCTGGGCGGCCTCCTCGCCCAGGTGGGCGCGGACCATGGTGGCGAGGCGTTTCTCGCCGGGCTGGCCGAGCTTGAGCTGGATGCAGCGGCGCAGCAGTGCGGCGGGGAAGTCCCGTTCGCCGTTGCTGGTGAGGATGATGAAGGGGAAGGCGCGGCAGCGGACGCGGCCGTCACGGACGGTGACCTTGGCCCCGTCGTCGGTGAGGACCTGCACCTCGGGTTCGGAGTCGGCGACGCGTTCGAGTTCGGGGAGGGTGAACTCGCCTTCCTCCAGGACGTTCAGCAGGTCGTTGGGCAGGTCGATGTCGCTCTTGTCGAGTTCGTCGACGAGCAGGACCCGGGGGCGTTCGGTGGGGAGCAGGGCGGTGCCGAGGGGGCCGAGCCGGATGTACTTGCCGATGCCGGGCGGCGTGCCGGTGGCTCCGGCGGCGCGGGCTCCGGCGGCGATCTGGACGTCCTGGAGCCGGGCGAGGGCGTCGTAGCGGTAGAGGCCCTCCTGGAGGACGGTCCGCGACACGACGGGCCAGCGCAGCACCCGGCCGAGTTTCAGCTCGTGGGCGACGGCGTGCGCGAGGGTGGACTTGCCGGTGCCGGGGTAGCCGGTGACGAGGAGGGGCCGGCGCAGGTAGAGGGCGGCGTTGACGGCCTCCAGTTCCTCCGGTTCGGGCCGGTGCAGTTCGGCGGCCTGCCGGTGGGCGCCGAGGCGGCGGGCCACGTTCCCGTCGGGGGCGGCGGCGGGGCCGCCGGGTTCGACGGCGGGGCCGCCGTCGAAGTCCCGCCAGGGCGGCGGTTCGGGCAGGGCCTCGATCCCGTCGTGGGGTTCGCCCACACCCCGGTAGATGAGCCATTCCTCGTTCACGCCCGCTCCCTCCCGCACGTCCCGCACGTCCCGTACCCCGCTCCCGGCCCCCGGCCCCGGGTCCCGGCCCGGCCACCCGCTCCGGGTCCCGGCCCCACTCCGGGTCCGGTTTCCGGCCCGGCCCGGCCCGGCCGCCCGCCCCGGCTCCGGGTCCGGCCCCGCTCCGGCTACCGCTCCCGGGCCGCCGCCGCCTGGTCCCGGTCCCGAACTGCCGGCCGACGGGACCGGAGGGGCCGGGCCAGGGGCCCGGGTCACAGGTCCCCCCGCAGTGGTTCGTCCTCGGGCAGTGCGCGGGCCGGGTCGTCCCAGACGAGGGCCAGCCCGGCCGCCCAGTAGGCGTCGGGGTCCGCCCCGTACGCCCGTTGCCGCAGGGCCTGGAGGCGCTGCGGCAGCACCGCGCCCCGGCCGGCCTCGGCCAGTTCCTCCCGCAGCCCCCGGTGGAAGGGGGCGCAGGAGGCCCCCGGGTCGGCCGGGGGCCTGCGGCAGACCACCACCCCGTAGCCGGCCTCGCGTACGGAGTGCAGCGCGCCCAGGGTCGGTTCGGCGTCCGGTGCCCGGCAGAGCACGGGGACGGTGTTGTCGAGCAGCCCGGCCAGCCAGCCCGGCGAGGGGCTGCGGGGCCGGCCGCGCAGGCAGTCGGCCCGCTGGTCCAGGAGCGGCCCCGCCTGCACCCGAGCCCACCGGCCCGACGGGACGGCCCCGCCGCCGGAGCGGAACACCACCGGCCGCTGCACCCCGACCGGCGTCCCGCCCTGCACGGTCCACTCGTCGACGGCGAGCCCGAACAGCTCGGGTGCGACGGCGACTTCGAGGAGCGCGGCCGCCTCGTGCGTATCGCACCGGCGGAACCCTTCGGCGAGCGGGGCGCGCAGGGCGTCGGGCAGGGCGGCCAGGGTGGCGCGTACGCCGGCGGCGACGGGGGTGACCCGGCCGGGGCGGGCGGGGCCGGCCAGGACGGACACCCGCCAGTCGTAGACCTCCTCCCAGCCGTGCGCCCAGGCCTCCAGCAGTACGGAGGGCCCCGGCGGCAGCCCGGTGCGGCGGCGGGCGGGGCCGTGCGCCTCCCGGCCGGCGGCGGCGCGGCGGCGGCGGTCCCGCTCGGCGAGGCCGCGTTCGTGCCGTTCGCCCAGTTCCCGGCGCAGGGGGCGCCACAGCCGCTCGGCGGTGGCCCGTACCCAGTCCCACAGTTCCTCGTCGGCGCCGGGCGCGGGCGGCTCGCGGTGGTCGGCGACGCTCACGGCGGTCGCGTAGCGGAGCATGGCGGCGGCCTCGCCGCCCGCACCGGGCGGGTCGTGGAGCAGGCCGAGGCCGTCGCGCCAGCTGAGCGGGGCGGGCAGGGTGGTGTCGGGTTCCTCGCCCCGGGCCTGCTCGGCGAGCTCCCGTACGGCTTCCGAGGAGCCGGGCGGCGGGAGTTCGGCGAGGAGTCCGCACAGGGTGGTGCGTTCGCCGGGGGTGAGGCGGCCGCGGCCGCCGTAGGGGTCGCCGTCGCCGGCGGGCAGTTCGTCGTGCACGTCGGTCCAGGTCCTGCGGCTGTCGAGGTCGCTCAGGTGCCGGTCGTAGTGGTACAGGTCGTGGGCCTGCATGACCCTGCGGTAGAGGCCGGTCTGGCCGGTGGGGGCCATGGGCAGGGTGCGCAGCTGGGCCACGGACACGGCGAGGCCGCCGCCGGCTCCGCTGCGGCGGGCCTTGACGACGCCGACGACCTCTCCGCGGGCGAGGTCGACGACGGGTCCGCCGGACATGCCGGCTTCGATCTCGTCGTCGTCGCCGAGGCGGATCGCGGCGCCGCCGGCGGCGATGCCGCGGAGCCGGGTGGTGCGGCCGGTGATCTCGCGGAAGCCGAGTTCCTCGGTGCAGCCGAAGTAGGCGGCGTCGTCGAGCCGGGGTCTGGCCCGGTCGGTGAGCCAGACGCAGGCGTGGGTGACGGGGGCGAGGACGCGGACGAGTGCCAGGTCGGGCAGGTCCCACAGGGCGCGGCGGCCGGGCCGCCGGTCGTCGAGCCGTTCGGGCAGGACGCATTCCACCCGGCCGGTGACGGTCCCGGTTGCCTCGCCGCCGGAGCTCCCGGTACCCCCGGTGCCGCCGGAGAAGAAGGTGATGCCGACCTCACGCCCGGCCAGCCGCACGGCAGCACCCCCTTCGCCGACCACGTGCGCGCACGTCAGGACCCAGCCCGGGGCGATGAAGAACCCGCTCCCCCACGTCGGCCCCGTCCCGGGGGTCTCATACCCGTCCGGGGGCGCGTGGACGCGTACGGTGGCGGCCCGGACGAGGGGTTCGAGGAGCTCGAAGGCGCGCGCGGATCCGGCCGTGCGCCCGTCCGGCATCTGTGGTCCCCCGTCCCCCGCTGGCCCCGTGAAGGGCGTCCAAGGTAGCGCCGGGTGACGGGCGGGCGGGAGGGTCTCGGGGGTAAGCGGATTATCCTGGCGGGAAACACCCCCATCACCACCACACGGCACGGAGCCCGACTTGTACTTCACCGATCGCGGCATCGAGGAGCTGGAGAAGCGGCGCGGCGAGGAGGAGGTCACCTTCGAGTGGCTCGCCGAGCAGCTCCGCACGTTCGTCGACCTGAACCCGGACTTCGAGGTCCCGGTGGAACGGCTGGCGACCTGGCTGGCGCGGCTGGACGACGAGGACGAGGACGACGAGTAGTCCGAGCAGCGCGTACGCACGACTGAGGGGCCCGACCGCGTGCGGTCGGGCCCCTCGGTCGTGTACCGCCGGGGCGGGGCCGGATCAGGCGGCCTTCGTCTCCCAGAAGATGCGGTCGATCTCGGCGATGAGCTCCAGGGCCTTCGCGCCGGTCGCCGGGTCGTTCGACGCCTTGGCGGCCGAGAGAGCCTTCAGGGTGTCGTTGACCAGGGTGTGCAGCTGGGGGTACTTCTCGAAGTGCGGGGGCTTGAAGTAGTCGCTCCACAGCACCGAGACGTGGTGCTTCGCGAGCTCGGCGCGCTGCTCCTTGATGGTGATGGCGCGCGCGCGGAAGTCCGCGTCCTCGTTGGCCTGGTACTTCTCCTGGACGGCCTTGACGGACTCGGCCTCGATGCGGGCCTGGGCCGGGTCGTACACGCCGCAGGGCAGGTCGCAGTGGGCGGAGACCTTCACCTTGGGGGCGAAGAAGCGGGAAAGCATTGGAGTGGGTCCTCCTCGTGATCGTCTTCTCAAGGGTGGAGATTACTCGCTGAGAATCCGGAAATCGCGGGCGCCCCCATGGGCTTAGGACAAAAGTCCAGCCCCGGCCGGGCGGGGGTGAGCGAACGTACGGGGCCGTGCGGCAGCATGCGGGGAGCGATGAGGAGGCCGGAGATGGTGCGGAGCAGGCAGGCGCGGGTGCGCGTGGGGATCACCGAGGTGACGGGGCCGTCGATGGTGCCGACGCTGGTGCACGGGGACCGGCTGGCGGTCCGGTACGGGGCGTTGGTCCGGCCGGGTGACGTGGTGGTGTTCCGGCATCCGCTGCAGCAGGACCTGCTGGTGGTGAAGCGGGCTGCGGAGCGCCGGCCGGGCGGCTGGTGGATGCTCGGGGACAACCCGTTCAACGAGACCGGGGACAGCACCGACTACGGCGCGGTCCCCGAGGAGCTGGTGCTGGCGGTGGCGTTCCTGCGGCTGCGGCCGCGCCCGGCGGGTCAGCGTTCGCTGAGGGCGCGGCTGTCCTGGGCCTGGTCGGCGGTGCGGCCGCTGCGTGCGGACGCCTCGGCCTCCAGCCGCTTGCGGGCGCGGTAGGCGGCGACGTTGGCGCGGGTGGCGCAGCGGTCGGAGCAGTAGCGCCGGGAGCGGTTGGTGGAGGTGTCGAGGTAGGCGTTGCGGCAGGGCGGCGCCTGGCACAGGCCGAGGCGGTCGGGGCCGTGTTCGGTGACGGCGAAGGCGAGGCCCATGGCGGCCATGGCGGCGTAGCCGGCGGAGGCGTTGGAGGGGTGCTCGGCGAGGTGGAGGTGCCAGTCGGGGCTGCCGTCGTCGCGGACGGCGTCGTGGCCGGTGACCTGGGGGCTGACGGGGAACTCCATGAGGAGGGAGTTGAGGAGGTCGACGGCGAGGGCGTGGTCGCCGCCGTCGGCGGCCTCGAAGACGGCGCGGAGCCGGCCGCGGACGTTGCGGAAGCGGGTGACGTCGGTGTCGGTGACCCGGCGGGCCATCTGGACGCTGGCGCCGAAGAGGGCGCGGACGTCGTCCACGGAGGTGAGGGCGTCCTTGCTGCGGGCCGGCTCCTCGGTGTTGACCAGGCGCACGGCGAAGTCCGAGTAATGGGCCAGTTCCACTTGTAGTCCTTACGGCTGCGGATTAGTGTCTGCATCAGCCAAGTAACGGCTGCTTTGGCTTCGAGGGTATTACGTGTGGAGGGGTTCGGGATGGCGGACGCTGTGACTGGCTCGTTCGGTACGGACTGGCGGGCCTGGCAGGAGAGCTGGGACCGCCAGCAGGAGTGGTACATGCCCGACCGCGAGGAACGGTTCCGGGTGATGCTGGACATGGTCGAGGCCTTCACGGGCCCCTCCCCCCGGGTGCTGGACCTCGCGTGCGGTACGGGAAGTATCACGGACCGGCTGCTGCGGCGGTTCCCGGAGGCAACGAGTACGGGGCTGGATCTCGACCCCGCGCTGCTGACGATCGCCCGGGGCCACTTCGCCGGCGACAACCGGGTCTCCTTCGTCACGGCCGACCTCAAGGACCCCGACTGGCGCGCGGCCCTCCCGTACGACTCGTACGACGCCGTGCTGACCGCGACCGCCCTGCACTGGCTGCACAGCGAGGAGCTGGCGGTCCTTTACGGCCGGATCGCGCCCCTGGTCCGCCCGGGCGGCGTCTTCTTGAACGCCGACCACATGCCCGACGCCTCCACCCCGCTGATCAACGCCGCCGACCGGGCGCAGCGGCACGCCGGGATGGACCGGGCGAAGGCCGCCGGGGTCCTGGACTGGCGGGACTGGTGGGCGCTGGCAGCGGCCGACCCGGTGCTGGCCGGGCCCACGAAGGCCAGGTTCGAGATCTACGGGGAGCACGCCGACGGGGACACCCCCGACGAGTTCTGGCACGCCCGCACCCTGCGGGAGGCGGGCTTCGCGGAGGCCCGTACGGTCTGGCGCTCCCCCTCGGACGCGCTGGTCCTAGGTCTGAAGCAGTAACTTCCGGCGGCAGCGCGAAGGGGCGGTACGGATGTCCGTACCGCCCCTCGGCCTGCGTGTCGCGGCTACAGGACCTTGGAGAGGAACGCCTTCGTGCGGTCGTGCTGCGGGTTGCCCAGCACGTCGCGCGGGTTGCCGGACTCGACCACGACGCCGCCGTCCATGAAGACGAGGTTGTCGCCGACCTCGCGGGCGAAGCCCATCTCGTGGGTCACCACGATCATGGTCATGCCCGACTCGGCCAGGTCCCGCATGACGTCGAGGACGTCGCCGACCAGCTCCGGGTCCAGGGCCGAGGTGGGCTCGTCGAAGAGCATCAGCTTCGGCTCCATGGCCAGCGCGCGGGCGATCGCCACGCGCTGCTGCTGGCCGCCGGAGAGCTGGGACGGGTAGTTCCCGCCCTTGGTGCCGAGGCCGACACGGTCCAGGAGCTTGACCGCGCGCTCGCGCGCCACGGCCTTGCTCTCGCCCTTGACCATGACCGGGGCTTCCATGACGTTCTCTATGGCCGTCATGTGCGGGAAGAGGTTGAAGCGCTGGAAGACCATGCCGATGTCCCGGCGCTGGGCCGCGACCTCGCTGTCCTTCAGCTCGTAGAGCTTGTCGCCCTTCTGCTTGTAGCCCACCAGCTGGCCGTCGACCGAGAGGCGGCCGGCGTTGATGCGCTCCAGGTGGTTGATGCAGCGCAGGAAGGTGGACTTGCCGGAGCCGGACGGGCCGACCAGGCAGAAGACCTCGCGGGGGGCGACCTCAAGGTCGATGCCGCGCAGGATGTGGGCGGCGCCGTACGACTTGTGGACGCCTTCGGCCTTGACCATAGGCTGGGCGGTCACTTCGCCACCTCCGTACGGCGGAACATGTTCAGGTTGGCCTTGAGCCGCTCGAACGGGGTGGGCGGCAGGCTGCGCAGCGAGCCGCGGGCGTAGCGGCGCTCCAGGTAGTACTGGCCGACGCTGAAGACGCTGGTCAGCGCGAGGTACCAGATGGAGGCCACGAAGTACATCTCGATGACCGCGCCGGCGGTGCTGCCGATGTTGGAGCTGGCACGCAGGAGTTCGGTGTACTGCACCGCCGAGACCAGGGAGGAGGTCTTCAGCATGTTGATGAACTCGTTGCCGGTCGGCGGGATGATCACGCGCATCGCCTGCGGCAGCACGACGCGGCGCATGGTCTGCGTCTGGGTCATGCCGAGCGCGTGCGAGGCCTCGGTCTGGCCCTCGTCGACGGACTGGATGCCCGCACGGACGATCTCCGCCATGTAGGCGCCCTCGTTCAGGCCGAGGCCCAGGAGGGCGACCATGAACGGCGTCATGACGTCGACGGTCTCGTTCTTGTAGATCGGGCCCAGGTTGATGTACTGGAAGATCAGCGGGAGGCTGAACCAGACCAGCAGCTGCACGTAGACCGGGGTGCCGCGGAAGAACCAGATGTAGAGCCAGGAGACGAAGCTCGTGACCGGGTTCTTCGACAGCCGCATCACGGCGAAGAGGATGCCGAGCGCCAGGCCGAGCGCCATGGCCGAGATGCTGATGATGATGGTGTTGCCGAGGCCGCTGAGGACCGCGGGGTCGAACAGCTTGTCGCCGACCGTGCCCCAGATGATCTTGCCCTGGGAGAAGGCGTAGACCAGCCACGTCAGGATGAGGGCGACGGCTACGGCGCTGATCCAGCGGCCGTAGTGCCGTACGGGGATGGCCTTGATCGCCTCGTAGGGGTTGCCCGAGGCGCCGGGCCCGGCCGGAGTGGCGGCCGGACCCTTGTCGATCTTGTCAGTCACAATGACTGCCCTTCAGTGGAGCTCTCGGATCACTTGCCGGCGTTGATCGTGGCGGACTGCACGGCGCTGTCCTTCACGTTCCACTTCTCCAGGACCTTGGCGTAGGAGCCGTCCTTGATGATGGCGTCGAGGGCTTCCTTGAGGGCGTCGCGCAGCTGCGTGTTCTCCTTGGAGACCGCGATGCCGAAGAGGCCGACGTCGGCCTGCTGGCCGCCGACCTCGAAGTCGTTGCCGCCGCCGGAGGTCTTCGCCGTGTAGGCGGTGACCGGGAAGTCGTTCAGGTCGGCGACGGCGCCGCCGGCCTTGACGCGGGTCTGGGCCTCGGCGTCGGTGTCGAACGCCTCGATGGTGAGCTTCTTGTCGCCGCACTTCTCGGCCTGGGCCTTGAAGGTGTCCTCGTACGTGGTGCCGCGCTGGACGGCGACGGTCTTGCCGCAGAGGTCGTCGAGGGACTTGATGCCCTGCGGGTTGCCCTTCTTGACGAGGAGCGAGACGCCGGAGGAGAAGTAGTCGACGAAGTCGACGCCCTTGCCGATCTTGGCGCCCTTGTCGTCGAGGCCTTCCTGGCGCTTCTTGTTGTCCGTGATCGAGGACATCGCGATGTCCTGGCGGCCGGTCTCCAGGGAGGTGATCAGGCCGTCGAAGGTGCCGGAGGTGAACTGGAACTTCACGCCGAGCTGCTTGCCGAGGGCCTCGGCGATGTCGGGGTCGACGCCGACGATCTTGCCGCCGTCGACGAACTCCATCGGCGCGTAGGCCGTGTCGGAGCCGACCTTGATGACACCCGCGTCCTGGATCTTCTTCGGGAGCTTCGAGAACAGCGGGGCGCTGTTGTCGGTCTTGCCCGAGTTCGAGGAGCCGTTGCCCTCGGTCTGGTCGCCACATCCGGTGAGGATCAGGGCGCCGGCGACCGCGATCGCGCCGACCGCGGCGATCCGGGACCGGGCGGCGGTCGTACGACGGGTGGTGCTTGCGGTCATGAGCGGTTCCTCCGACAGGGGTGGAAAAGCATCCGAGAGAAGGACGGGCACGCACCATCGAGTGCCGCGACCTTGTGTGATTACGGCATCTTGCCATTCGGACTGACGCATTCAGGGTGCCCGCGAGGTCAAAATCAGATAACGGGCGCCCCCGACTACCCAACAGGACTGCGGGCAAGGCCCATCGGAGCCGCACAAACCCCCGTGACCTGCCGTTTTCACCTCACTATTTACGGTGCGTCTCGCTTGCTGGACAGAGAGATTTGGACTTTTAGCCAAAACCGGGGCAAGGACCCTACGATCAGTCCGGAATCGACTCGTCTGGGCGAGTGTTCTTCGGGTAGAACAGATCCTTACACCCCTCATCCGGGGCTCAGGGCGCGCGTGCGGCGCGCCCGCGCGTACGAACCTCCCCTCCGCGGAGGCGGTCCAACCGTCGATGCGGAGTACGAACGCGGTGCCCGCCCACCCCTTAACCAGGAGTGGCCACCCTCAACGATTCAAGGACTTAAGGGGTCACACGAAGTGGCAGCGGAGATCGTCAACCCTCGCAGCGACAGTGCGACGGACAACAACCCCGATGCGGTGTTCGCGCTGCACCGGGGCGGCAAGATGGCCATTCAGGCCACGGTGCCGGTGAACGACAAGGACGACCTGTCCCTGGCGTACACCCCCGGCGTGGCGAAGGTGTGCACCGCCATCGCCGAGCAGCCGGAGCTCGTGAACGAGTACACCTGGAAGTCGAACGTGGTCGCCGTCGTCACCGACGGTACGGCCGTGCTCGGACTCGGTGACATCGGTCCCGAGGCCTCCCTCCCCGTGATGGAGGGCAAGGCGATTCTTTTCAAGCAGTTCGGCGGCGTGGACGCGGTTCCGATCGCGCTCGCCACCAAGGACACGGACGAGATCGTCGAGACGGTCATCCGTCTGGCGCCGTCCTTCGGCGGGGTGAACCTGGAGGACATCTCCGCCCCCCGCTGCTTCGAGATCGAGCGCCGCCTCCAGGAGGCGCTGGACATCCCGATCTTCCACGACGACCAGCATGGCACGGCCATCGTGACGCTGGCCGCCCTGCGCAACGCGGCGAAGCTCACCGGCCGCACCCTCGGCGACCTGCGCGCCGTGATCGCGGGCGCCGGTGCGGCGGGCATCGCCATCGCCAAGATCCTGGTCGACGCGGGCATCGGCGACGTCTGCGTCACCGACCGCAAGGGCGTGGTCTCCTCGGAGCGCTCCGACCTGACGGACGTCAAGGCGGAGATCGCGGGCCTGACCAACAAGACGGGCCTGAACGGCACGCTGGAGGAGGCCCTCGCGGGCGCGGACGTCTTCATCGGCGTCTCCGGCGGCACCGTGGGCGAGGAGGCCGTGGCCACGATGGCGGAGAACTCCTTCGTCTTCGCCATGGCCAACCCGAACCCGGAGGTCCACCCCGACGTCGCGCACAAGTACGCGGCCGTCGTGGCGACCGGCCGTTCGGACTTCCCGAACCAGATCAACAACGTGCTGGCGTTCCCGGGCATCTTCGCCGGTGCCCTGAAGGTCCGCGCGACCCGGATCACCGAGGGCATGAAGATCGCCGCCGCCGACGCCATCGCCGGCGTCGTGGGTGACGAGCTCGCCGCCGACTACGTGATCCCCTCGCCGTTCGACGAGCGCGTCGCCGAGGCCGTCACGGCCGCGGTCGCCGCCGCCGCGAAGGCCGACGGGGTGGCCCGCCTGGCCTGAGCGCCACGCTGAGTCACAGTGCCACGAGTGGGGCCCGGCCGGATCTATCCGGCCGGGCCTCTTCGCGTGCGCGTCGTCCGCCGCAGGAACGCACCCTCCCCGCCCCCGAACCGGGAGGGGTCGTTCCGCCCTCGTTGCCGGGCGCGCGAGAGAACGCGGGAACGCAAAGCGAGAATGCGACGGGAGTGACAGGCTCATGACGAGCGCGCCGCATGGCTTGAATCCTACCCCTCTCCAGGAGTCTTCTTGACGTTCCGGTTAGTCCTATGCAAGGCACAAACCGCCTGGTACGCCTGGTAGTTGAGCATAGAACCAGCACTTCCGCTCCGGACGGTGCGCGAGCGCTCACCCCTGGCCAGGACGGCCTACCGACCGGTAGCGTCTGGCGCCATGTTCGCTGCCTATGCCGCCCGAATCGACCGAGACCAGCCGCTGAACGGCCTTGAGCTGGGCGAGCGCCCGGCTCCCGGGGCCCGCCCCGGCTGGGTGACCGTCAACGTCAAGGCCGCCTCCCTCAACCACCACGACCTGTGGTCGCTGCGCGGGGTCGGCCTCGGCGAGGACAAACTGCCCATGATCCTCGGCTGTGACGCCGCCGGGACCGACCAGGACGGCAACGAGGTCGTCCTGCACTCCGTGATCGGCCAGAGCGGCCACGGGGTCGGCCCCGACGAGCCCCGCTCGATCCTCACCGAGCGCTACCAGGGCACCTTCGCCGAGCAGGTGACCGTCCCCGCCTGGAACGTGCTGCGCAAGCCCGCCGAGCTGTCCTTCAAGGAGGCCGCCTGCCTCCCCACGGCCTGGCTGACCGCGTACCGCATGCTCTTCACCAACGCCGGGGTCCGCCCCGGGGACTCCGTGCTCGTCCAGGGCGCGGGCGGCGGGGTCGCCACCGCCGCGATCGTCCTGGGCAAGGCCGCCGGCCTGCGCGTCTTCGCCACCAGCCGCGACGAGGCCAAGCGCAAGCGGGCCGTGGAGCTGGGCGCGGTGGAGGCGTACGAGCCGGGTGCGCGGCTCCCCCACCGGGTGGACGCGGTGATCGAGACGGTGGGCGCCGCCACCTGGTCGCACTCGGTCAAGAGCCTGCGCCCCGGCGGCACCCTGGTGATCTCGGGCGCGACCAGCGGCGGCACCCCGCCGGCGGGCGAGCTGCACCGGATCTTCTTCCTGGAGCTGAAGGTGGTCGGCTCGACCATGGGCACCAAGGACGAGCTGGAGGACCTGCTGTCCTTCTGCGCGGCCACCGGCATCCGCCCGGTCATCGACCAGGTCCTGCCGCTGGACCGCGCCCGCGAGGGCTTCGAGAAGCTCGAATCGGGAGACCTCTTCGGCAAGATCGTCCTCACGACCTGAGTCCTGTCAATCAGGGTTGACGACCCTCCCGCGTCAACCTACATTGACAGACATGACCGAAGCGACCGACCTCGCCGCACGCGCCGGCGACCGGGACCCGCGCGTGGGCCTGCGTGCCGTGGCCGCCCTCCGCAGGCTGCTGGAGCAGCTGGAGGCCGTACAGGTGCGCAGCGCCCGCGCGCAGGGCTGGTCCTGGCAGGAGATCGCGTCCGAACTGGGCGTCAGCCGGCAGGCCGTACACAAGAAGCACGGGAGGCTGTGATGTTCGAACGCTTCACCCGGGACGCGCGGGACGCGGTGACGGGTGCCGTGGCCCAGGCCAGGGCGGCCGGAGCCGGGGCGGTCACCGAGGAGCACCTGCTCCTCTCCCTGCTGGACGGCGGCGCGCTGCGCCCGCTGGGCGTGGACGGCACCGCCGTCGCCGCCGGCCTCGCGGAGGCCCGCCGCCGGGGCGGGATGTCCAGGGCGGACGAGGAGGCGCTCGCGGGCCTCGGCATCGACCTCTCGGAGATCGTCTCCCGGATCGAGGAGACCCACGGCGCGGGCGCCCTCGCGGCCCCCGCACCCCGCAGGCGGGGCGTCGCGGCCTCGCTCCGCGAGGTCCTCGGCCGCCCCGAACCCGAGAACCGGCACATCCGCTTCACCCAGGGCGCGAAGAAGACCCTGGAGCAGTCCCTGCGCGTCGCCCTGGGCCGCAAGGACCGCCACATCGGCGCCCTCCACCTGCTCCTGGCCCTGATCTCCCGCCCCGGCCCGGTCTCCGAGGTCCTCGCGGACCACGGAGTCACCTACTCCACGGTGGAGACCGGCCTCGCCGCCTAGGCCTTCAGGCCCGCCGCGATGCGGGCTGCGGCGGCCGCCAGGTGGGCGCGGGCCTCGGCGAGCTGCGCCGGGGTCACGCCGTGGTCGCGGGCCGCGTCGCGGACGTCGTCTCGGAAGCGGTCCAGCAGCCGGTCCAGGTCCCGCGCCGGTTCCGCGGTCGGCGTCAGGTCCTCGGCCCAGCCCGAGCCCGCGGGTCCGGGAGCCGCCGACCACTCGGGGGCGGGGGCGGTGTGGCCGTTCCCCAGCCAGGCCCCGGCCAGGCTGCCCAGGACCCCGCCGGACTTGGCGAACTGCTCCTGGAGCTGCGCGGCGATCCGCTGCACCTCCTCGCGGGCCCGCTCCTGGGCCTCCTTCGCCTGGCGGCGGGCCTGCTGGGCCTCCTCGCGGGCCCGGCGGCTCTCGTCCTTCGCCCGGCGGGCCTGCTCCTTCCACTCCTGCTTCGCCTTGCGGAACTCCTCCTTGGCCACCTTCCAGTTCTCGTCCTCGACCTGCGTCGCCGTCGCGGAGGCCGCGGCCCGCATCTCGCGGCGCAGGTCGCCGGCGGCGCCGCGCACGTCGTCCCGGATCTCGGCGGCCAGCTCGGAGACGGAGTCCCGGATCTCCACCTCCAGGTCCGCCAGCTCCCCGACCCGGTCCGCCAGCTCGGCGCGGCCCGCCTCGGTGATGGAGTACACCTTGCGCCCGCCCTCGGTGGCGTACGTGACCAGCCCCTCGGCCTCCAGCTTGGCCAGCCGCGGGTACACGGTGCCCGCCGAGGGCGCGTACAGCCCCTGGAATCGCTCCTCCAGCAGCCGGATCACCTCGTACCCGTGGCGGGGCGCCTCGTCCAGCAGCTTGAGGAGGTAGAGGCGGAGGCGGCCGTGGGCGAAGACGGGCGGCATGTCAGAGCACCTTCTTGTCGAGCTGGAGGGGAGCGGCCGCGGCTTCCTGCGGGCGGCTCAGCAGGGCGATCGCCCCGGAGACGGTGGTGGCGCGCAGGGTGCCGGTGCCGGCGCCGAGGGTGCCGGTGATCCGCTTGGCGCCGAACTGGCCGGTGACCCGGAGGTCCGCGAAGCCGTTGGAGACGCTGCCGGTGGCGGTGTTGGCCTCGACCTTGGCGTCGGCGGGGTGCGGGAGGCGGATGGCCACCTCGCCGGACACGGAGTTGAGGAAGACGTCCACCGGCTTGGCGGCGTCCGGGTCGGGGACGAGGTCGATGAGCATGTCGCCGCTGACCGAGTCGGCCCGTACGCTGCCGGCCGCGCCGTCGACCACCGTCAGGCCGCCGGAGACCGAGTGGAAGCCGAACTCACCGGCGACGGACTGCGCCTCGACACCGCCGGACACCGTCCGCGCCTCCACCCGCCCGGAGAGCCCGACCAGCGTCGCGTCGCCCGAGACCCCGTTGACCTCGGTGCCGCCGGAGATGCCGGACACGAAGGCGGCGGCGCTGACGGTGGCCAGCTGGACGCGGGTGCCGGCGGGGACGGTCAGCGTCACGGTGACGCTGCGCTCCCAGGCCTTGCGGCCGTCCGGGGAGGAGCCGGTCCAGGCCTTCCACGGCTTGCCCTCGATCCACTTCCGGAAGCCCTGGGAGCCGTTCCAGGGGAGGTCCTCGTAGGACAGCGTGAGGGTGCCGCCGTCCTGGACCACGTGCAGCGGCGGCCCGTCGACCTCGGCGACCTCCAGCCGGGCCGGGCCCTCCTCGGAGGCGACCACGTTGACGGTGCCGCCGACGACGCGTACGCGGAGGTCGTGGACCGGCTGCTCGAAGGTGAGCTTCTGCGGTGCGGCGACGGACCACGTCATCTGCTCTGGCATGTGCTGCTCCTTCTTCAGGCTGACGCACGCAACATATCGCGTCTTCTGTAGACACGATATATCGCGGCACCCCGAAGTCAAGCCGCCTTGCCGCGCACGCCGCCCCGGTGGGCCTCCCCGGCATTCCGCCGGGCGCCGTCCGGCCGTCGCGGCCGGGCCGGCGGGCCGGGCCGGGGTGGCGGCGGGTGCCGCTGCGCGGGGCTGGGTCCCCTACCCTCCCCCAGACTCCGTCCGGGGGGACCCCCACTTCCACCGTTCCCCGGGCTGCGCCCGGACCCCTTCCTGGGGGCTCCGCCCCCAGACCCCCGCGCCTCAAACGCCGGCGAGGCTGAAACTTGCCGGCCGGGGTCGGAGTGCGCGCAGCGCACTTCAGCCCCGCCGGCGCTTGAGGCGCGGGCGCGGTAGCGCCGTGCAGTGACGCGCACCCGATCACCGGCCCCCGCCATGCGCGGTCCGGGGCGGAGCCCCGGGCTCCTTCCAGCCGCGCCGGCGTCTGAGGCGAGAACGGGTGAAGGGCGGGGAGGGGCAGGCCCCGCGCAGCGGCACACGGCCCGCAGGCGGCGGACGCGCCCGGCCAGGGGCGCCTGGGTCCGGCCCGGCCGGGGCAGGGGCAACGCCCCGCACCTCAAACCGCCCGGCCAGGGCAAGGGCAGGGGTTACGCCGCCAGCAACGGGCTTCCGCTGCGGCGGAGCCAGGCTCGGTACGGCGGGGTGCGGAGGGCGGCTTCGCGGTAGGCGTCGCGGAGGTCGTCGAAGACCTCGGCGTGCTCCCCCGGCCGCGTCGCGAGAAGCAGCCGCACCGCCAGCGGGTCCCCCGACAGCGGCCGGATGGCCATGTCGTCCCGCGGCCCGGACGTCGGCTGGCACGGCGCCACCGCCTCGCCGGAGACGATCAGCGAGGCCGCCGTGTGGTAGTCGGCGTGCAGGACCGGCGGGTCGACGCCCGCGCCCGCGAAGACCCGTCGCAGGCCGTCCCACTCACCGTCGACCGAGGGGTCCACCGTCCAGCGGTCCCCGGCCAGGTCCTCTAACGCCACCACCGGCGACCGCGCGGCGGGATGGTCCCGGCACATGGACACGAACTGCGGCTCACGTTCCATCAGCACCCGCAGTTCCAGCCCGTCCGGCACCCGCAGCGGGCTGCCCTCCACCTCGTGCACGAACGCCACGTCCAGCTGCCCGCCTGCCGCCATCCGCAGCAGCGCGTTCGCCGAGACGTCGACCACCAGCGAGGTCTCCGTCTCCGGAGCGCGCCGGTGCAGCCGCCGCAGCCAGCCCGGCAGGGCCCGGCTCGCGGTCGAACCGATGCGCAGCCGGGGTCCGTTCGCCGCCGCGCGCGCCTCGGCGACCAGTGCGGCCATGTCCGCGAGCAGCGGCCGCGCCCGTCCCAGCACCGTGCGCCCGAAGGGGGTGGGCCGGCAACCGGTCCGCTCGCGCAGGAACAGCTCGCCGTCCAGGGCCCGTTCGATCCGGCGCAGTTGCGTCGTCAGGGAGGGCTGGCTCACGCCGAGTTGCCGGGCGGCCTTGTGCAGACTGCCGGCGTCCTCGATGGCGCACAGTGCGCGCAGGTGCCTCACCTCGAGCTCCATGACCCGAGGGTAGGCGGGCCCCGCGTACCGCACCAGCCGCCGATAGCCCCCCGAATCCCGCCATTCTCACGCCAGTTGACCAAGGTGAACCTTGCCGAAACCCGCCCGATAGCTCCGCGCTATCGGGCTCTGACATCATCCCCAGGCCCCATCGGCTCCCGCAGACTCCGGTACCGGATGACCCATCCACCCCCCACTGCACCAGCCGAGTAGGAGCCCCCCACATGCGCCACTCCCGCAGGAACATGCTGTCCGCCGCCGCCGTCGGCCTCGGTGTCGCCGCCGCCATCGGCGGTGTCGTCCCCACGGCCGGGGCCGCGACCGCCGGCCCCGCCGGCAGCCCGGCGAGCTACGCCGCGTACGAGCGTTCGTCGGAGAACGAGGCCGCCACCCGGGCCTTCTTCGAGGCCGTGAAGCGTTCGGTCGCCGAGCAGCGGGCCGCGAACCCGGGCGCGCTGGCCGTCACCGTCACCTACAACACCCGCAACGCGCCGAGCTTCCGTACCCAGATAGCCAGCTCCACCCGCATCTGGAACAGCTCGGTCACCAACGTGAAGCTCCAGGAGGTGTCCTCGGGCGGGAACTTCTCGTACCGCGAGGGCAACGACTCCCGCGGCTCGTACGCGAGCACGGACGGCCACGGCCGGGGTTACATCTTCCTGGACTACCGGCAGAACCAGCAGTACAACTCCACCCGCGTGACGGCGCACGAGACCGGTCACGTGCTGGGCCTGCCGGACCACTACTCGGGTCCGTGCAGCGAGCTGATGTCGGGCGGCGGCCCGGGCACCTCGTGCACGAACGCCACCCCGAACAGCGCCGAGCGGACGCGCGTCAACCAGCTGTGGGCCAACGGCCTGGTCGCCTCGGGCCTGGACGCCAAGAACTAGGGGCTACCCCACAGGTACGTAGAGGGCGCAGTCCGGGTTCCGGCAGGGACCCGGACTCCACTCGGGGACGAAGATCCCCAGGGACTTGCGCCGTCGGAGCACCGTCTCCACGGCACGCCCGCAGGCCGGACACGTCCGCTGCTCGTGTCCGGCCCGCGGGGCGACCGTCCCGCGCTCGTGCTGCTGCTGTTCACCGGCCATACCTCCACGGTAGGCCGGTTTCGTGCGTTGTGGCGCGGCCGGTCAGCGCTTGACGTCGTACGAGGTGACGACCTGGCCGCCGCCGAGGGCGGTGCACCCGGTCAGCTCCAGGGGGCGCACGCCGAACCCGGCGCGGGACATCGGCATGCCGGTCCCGACGACGACGGGGTAGGTCTTGACGATGTACTCGTCGATCTCGTCCGCCAGCTGGGCCGCGAGGTCGGCTCCGCCGCACAGCCAGATGCCGAGCCCGTCCTGCGCCTTCATCTCCCGCACGCGGGCGGCGAGGTCGCCGCTGATGAGCCGGACCCCGGGGTCCGGCGCGGTGGTGAGGCTGCGGGAGACGACGTACTGCTCGCGCATGTGGCCGTAGGGGCTGGTCAGGCCTGCCTTGAGGCCGGGCTCGTAGGTGTTGCGGCCCATGATCACCGCGTCGAAGCGCTTGGGCGCGGCGTCCTCGATGCCGAGCTGCTTGCGTCCGGCGGCGGAGATCGTCTCCGGGTACTCGGCCGTCAGGAGGCCGATGAACTCCGGGTCGACGTAGCTGTAGATGAAATCGGCATCGCCGTCCGGGGCTCCGATGAAGCCGTCGACGGTGGTGGCGATGAAGTACGTGAGCTTGCGCAAGCGATTCTCTTCCGTTCGGGGGTGCCGCCGCTCCGGGGCACGTCAATGAAAGTACTTCACTTGAAGTACTTTGCCAACCCCCGTTTCCGGGGGTGCGCGTTCAGCCCCTCGGCTTGCGCCACATCGGCCACATCAGCGGCCCGTCCGGCAGGCGCACCGCCTCACCGGTGAACTCCCACCCCAGCCGCTCGTACAACCCCTTGCTGCGCTCGCTGCTCGCCTCCAGGTAGGCCGGGGTCCCCTCCCGGTCGCAGCGCTCCAGCACCGGCCGCATCAGCTCGGTGCCCAGCCCCTCGCCCTGCCGGCCGGGCGCGACCGCGATCATCAGCAGGTACTCGTGCTCCTCGGAGGTGGGGTGCACCTCCCCGGTGAGCCGGCCGACCAGCTCGCACCGCTCGTTGTCCGGGTCGGCGACCGCCCGCATCTTCGCCGGGATCTCGTCCTCGCCCTCCGGCTCCCCCGCCGGGATCCGCAGCCACAGCGCCGCCGCCGAGCCGTCCGCCGCGTAGTCGATCCGGCCCTCGGCCAGCGCGACGTCCACGAAGACCCCGAGGAACCTGCCGTGCACGGCGGCCCGGTGCTCCGGGTCCGGGAAGACCCAGCTGCTCACGGGGTCCTCGCGGAAGGCCTCGTCCAGCAGGCGCGCGACCGCGTCCCGGTCCGACTGATCCGCCTGACGTATCTCCAGCACCACGGGTCACACCCTTCACTCACAGGTCAACTACCGCGAGTGATCCTAGAGTTGCCCCGTGCGCCCGCTGCCGCCCACCCGCGAAAAGGCCTGTTCCGGCGCCCCGCAGCGCCGGAACAGACCGCTCCGCGGCACCGGACCGAGCCGGCCGGCCGTTACCTGGTGCGCCGCGTCACGAACTCCGCGAGCGCCAGCAGCCCGCCCGCCGCCGCGAGGTCGGGCACCGCCCGGGACAGCTCCTGCACCGCCCGGCCCATCCGGTCGGCGGCATGGGCCTGCGCCCAGTCGCGGCCGCCGGCCCGCTCCACCGCCCGGGCGGCGCGGGACACCTCGTCCTCCTTCAGCGGGCCCGCGTACAGGAGCGCCAGTTCCTCCCCGGCCTCCGTGCCCGAGGTCAGTGCGGCCACGACCGGGAGGGACTTCTTGCGGGCGATCAGGTCGGCCCCGGCGGGCTTGCCGGTGTGCCCGGGATCGCCCCAGATGCCGATCAGGTCGTCGATCAGCTGGAAGGCCAGCCCCGCCTCCCGCCCGAAGGCGTCCATGGCCTCGACCTCCTCCGGCCCGGCCCCCGCGTACAGCGCGCCCAGCGCGCACGCGCAGCCCAGGAGGGCCCCGGTCTTGGCCGCCGCCATGGTCAGGCACTCGTCCAGCGAGACGTGCGCGCGCTCCTCGAAGGCGCAGTCCGCCTGCTGCCCCTCGCACAGCTCGACCACGCAGGCCGCGAGCCGGGCCGAGGCCCGTGCCGAGGCCGGGTGCGGGTCCTCGGCGAGCAGCCGCAGCGCGAGCGCCATCATGGCGTCGCCCGCGAGGATCGCGTGCGGGGTCCCGAAGACGGTCCAGGCGGTGGGCCGCCCGCGGCGGCGGACGTCCCGGTCGATGATGTCGTCGTGCAGCAGCGTGAAGTTGTGCGCGAGCTCCACGGCCGCCGCAGCCCGTACGGCGCCCCGGACGGCCTCCGCGGGCGCACCCAGGGCCTGCGCCGAGGCGAGCACGAGCGCGGGCCTGATGGCCTTGCCCGCTCCTCCCGCGGCGGGGGCGCCGTCCTCGCGTTCCCAGCCGAAGTGGTACATCGCCACCCGGCGCATCGCCGCGGGCAGGCCCTCGACGGCCCGGCGCAGTTCCGGGTCGACCGTTTCTCTCGCTGCTTCCAGCAGGGCCGTCGCTTCCTGCCCCTCGCCCGTGACGACGGTGCCGGCGGTGTCGGCGGTCACCGGTCCCAGCGGCCGATCTCGACGTTCTCCAGGACGCCGAGCGCGTCCGGCACCAGGACGGCGGCGGAGAAGTAGGCGGTGACCAGGTAGGAGATGATCGCCTGGTCGTCGATCCCCATGAAGCGCACGGACGTGCTCGGCTCGATCTCGTCGGGGATGCCGGGCTGGTGGAGGCCGATGACGCCCTGCTCCTCCTCACCGGTGCGCATGCACAGGATGGAGGTCGTACGGGCCGCGGTGATCGGGATCTTGGTGGACGGGAAGATCGGCACGCCCCGCCAGGCCGTCACCCGGGTTCCGGCGACGTCGGCCGTCTCCGGGTAGAGCCCGCGCCTGTTGCACTCGCGGCCGAAGGCGGCGATGGCCTCGGGGTGCGCGAGGAACAGCTTGGAGTCGCGCCGCATGGCGAGCAGGGCGTCGAAGTCGTCCGGGGTGGGCGCGCCGTCGTGGGGCTGGATGCGCTGGTCGTAGTCGGCGTTGTGGAGCAGGCCGAACTCCGGGTTGTTGAGCATCTCGTGCTCCTGGCGCTCGCGCAGCGCCTCGACCGTGAGCCGCAGCTGCTGCTCGGTCTGGTTCATCGGGTGGTTGTAAAGGTCGGCGACGCGGGTGTGGACGCGCAGGACCGTTTGTGCAAGGGAGAGTTCGTACTCGCGCGGGCGGGGTTCGTAGTCGGCGAAGGCGCGCGGGAGGGCGGCCTCGCCGACGTGGCCGGCGGAGAGCTCGATCGCGGCCTCGCCGTAGGGGTTGGTGCGCCGCTCCGGCCGGGTGCGTACGCGGTCCACGTGCGCCCGCAGCGAGTCGGCCCGGTCGGCGAGGAGCAGGAAGTCCTGGCGGGACAGCACGAGGGCGGTGCCGGGGGTGGCCGCGCGGGCGGTGTACTCCCAGATGGCCGCCCCGTCGGTGAGGGAGGCCTCGCCGAAGTAGGCGCCGTCGGCGACGGTCCGCAGGACGGCGTCCTCGCCGTAGGGGCTGGGGCCGATCTGTTCGACGCGGCCGTGGGCGAGCAGGAAGACCTGGTCGGAGGGGCTGCCGAAGGAGGTGAGCTCCTGTCCGGCCTCGAAGTCGACCTGGCGGCAGCGGCCGGCGAGTTCGGTGAGGACCTCCGTGTCCTCGTAGTCGCGCAGCAGCGGCAGCTCGCCCAGCTCGGCCGGGATGACCTGGACCCGGGAGCCGGTCTTGACGAACTCGACGACGCCGTTGCCGACGGTGTGGCTGAGCCGGCGGTTGACCCGGTAGACGCCACCCTGGACCGGGACCCACGGGAGGGTCCTGAGCAGCCACCGGGAGGTGATCTCCTGCATCTGCGGCGCGGACTTGGTCGTGGTTGCCAAGTTCCGCGCGGCCGCGGTCCCGAGACTGCTCTGCGGTGTCCGGGATTCGGCTTCGGAACCTGCCTGGACCGACATGTATTTCCTTCCGATCACTGCGTGGTGTGCGGGACGGAAGCCTTCCAGCGCGCTGCGTGGCCGGACCACTACACAAACGGGTGGGACTGGCACCGCCGGGCCGGGGCATGCTCAAAGGTTCAACTGCTTCACATTTCCTCCCCGGGACCTCACCCGTTTCGGCCATCTCGCACGCCCGGCCGCTCTTAATTTGTATCTGCGATGCCAGTTTTCTACGCTGGGGTCATGCGGCTGACGCGATTCACGGACCTGGCGCTGCGCGTGCTCATGCGCCTGGCCGTCGAGGACACGGACCTCCCCACCACCCGCGAGGTGGCGGCGACCATGGAGGTCCCGTACACCCACACCGCCAAGGTGGTCGCCAGGCTGCAGCATCTCGGACTGGTCGAGGCCCGGCGCGGCCGCGGCGGCGGGCTCGCGCTCACCGCCGCCGGGCGCACCGCGTCGGTGGGCGGGGTGGTGCGCGAGCTGGAGGGCGCGGGCGACGTCGTGGACTGCGACGGCGCCACCCCGTGCCCGCTGCGCGGGGCCTGCGTCCTGCGCGGCGCACTGCGCAGGGCCCAGGAGGCGTTCTTCGCCGCACTGGACCCGCTCACGGTGAACGAGCTGGTGGCGGCCCCCACGGGGCCCCTGCTGCTGGGCATTTCGAGCGCCGGCGGCCGAGTGGCCGATTGACACACCCCCCGGCCCGCCTTCGAACGGATCTCCGTATGGCGGCGGGCCGCCCCGAGCCCTTTAATACGAATCTGCAATACCAATTAAGCGAGGAGCCGCCATGCTGTCGGAGAAGTCGACCGCGACCGTACGCGCCACCCTGCCCGCCGTCGGGGCCGCCATCACGGACATCACGGAGCTGTTCTACGCGAAGCTCTTCGCGGCCCATCCGGCCCTGCTCCGGGACCTGTTCAACCGTGGCAACCAGAACGCCGGCCTCCAGAAGCAGGCCCTCGCCGGCTCGATCGCCGCCTTCGCGACCCACCTCGTGGACCACCCGGACACCCGTCCCGACGTGATGCTGAACCGCATCGCCCACAAGCACGCCTCCCTCGGCGTCACCCGCGAGCAGTACCCGGTCGTCCGCCGGCACCTCTTCGAGGCCATAGCCGAGGTTCTCGGCGAGGCCGTCACGCCCGAGGTCGCCGAGGCCTGGGACGAGGTCTACTGGCTGATGGCGAACGCGCTGATCGCCATCGAGGAGCGGCTCTACGCCGAGCAGCAGGTCCTCGCCGGAGACGTGTGGCGGGAGTGGACGGTGGCCGCGCGGGTCGAGGAGACGGCCGACTGCGCCACCTTCCACCTGGTCCCCGCCGACGGCGCCCCCGCCCCCGGCGCCAAGCCCGGCCAGTACGTCTCGGTCCAGGTCGAACTCCCCGACGGCGCCCGCCAGATCCGCCAGTACAGCCTCTCCGGCTCCCCCGGCTCCCCCGTCCGCGCGATCACCGTCAAGCGGGTTCACGGCCCGGCCGCGGGCGGCGGCCCCGACGGCGAGGTCTCCCACCACCTCCACGCCCGGGTCCGCACCGGTGACACCCTGCGCGTCTCCGCCCCGTACGGGGACCTGGTGCTCCAGGACCCGGACTCGCCCGTACTGCTCGCCTCGGCGGGCATCGGCTGCACCCCGATGCTGTCGATGCTGGAGCACCTGGCCGAAACCGGGCACACCGGCCGGGTCGCCGTGGTGCACGCCGACCGCAGCCCCGCCGACCACGCCCTGCGCGCGGACCACCGCGCCCTGACCCACAAGCTCGCCGACGCCACGGCCCGCTTCTGGTACGAGGCCGGGGCCGAGGCCGGCGACTCCACCGGCCTCGTCGACCTCACCACGGTCCCGGTCGCCCCCGGCACCAAGGCGTACCTGTGCGGGCCGCTCCCCTTCATGCGGTCGGTGCGCGCCCAGCTGATCGCCAAGGGCGTCCCGGCCTCCGAGATCCACTACGAGGTCTTCGGCCCGGACCTGTGGCTGGCCTCGGCGTGACGGCCGGCCCCGGCGCGCCGACTGGCCGAAAGACGCCCTAGCCCCGGAAGGGCCGCCTCCACTACACCGTTAAGTAACCGGACGAACACACACGGTGAAAGGAGGCGGCCATGTCCGCACCCATGTCCGCTGACCGCTTCATCCAGGCGCTGCGCGCCGAAGGCCTGACCGTCGTCGAGGTCGGTGCCTGGCGCACCCGCAACCGCAACCACAAGGGCCCCTGGGGGCCGGTGCACGGGGTGATGATCCACCACACCGTCACGCACGGCACCGCGTACACCGTGGAGCTCTGCCGCGACGGCGACTCCGCCCTGCCCGGCCCCCTCTGCCACGGCGTCATCGCCAAGGACGGCCGGGTCCACCTCGTCGGCTACGGCCGCACCAACCACGCAGGCGCCGGCGACTCCGACGTCCTGGCGGCCGTGATCGCCGAGAAGCGGCTGCCGCCGGACCACCACGCCGACACCGACGGCAACCGGTACTTCTACGGCTTCGAGTGCGAGAACCTCGGCGACGGCGAGGACCCCTGGCCCCCCGCCCAGCTCGACGCCATCGCCCGCGCGGCCGCCGCCGTCTGCCGGGTCCACGGCTGGGGCGCCCGCTCGGTCATCGGCCACCGCGAATGGCAGCCCGGCAAGATCGACCCCAGGGGATTCACCATGGACTGGCTGCGCGACCGCGTGGCCGACCGCCTCAAGTGACCGCAGCCCGACCGGCCCCGCCCGGGACACCGTCCCGGCCCCACCCCGCTCCTGCCCCGACAATGGGCGGGTGACCCACCCCGAACTGCGCCCCCGCCCGCCGTCCCCCCTCGTCGAGGCGGCCGACGAACGCTTCGCCGCGCACGGGGTACGGCTCCTGCTCAAGCGGGACGACCTGGTCCACCCGGAGCTGCCCGGCAACAAGTGGCGCAAGCTCGCGCCGAACCTCCGGGCAGCACTGGAAGCGGGCCACGGCCGGCTCGCCACCTTCGGCGGCGCCTACTCCAACCACCTCCGGGCCACCGCGGCCGCCGGCCGGCTGCTCGGCCTGGAGACGGTCGGCATCGTCCGGGGCGACGAGCTGGCCGGGCGCCCCCTCAACGACTCCCTGGCCCGCTGCGCCGCCGACGGCATGCGGCTGCACTTCGCCACCCGCTCCGAGTACCGCCGCAAGGCCGACTACGACACCCGGGACCGCCTGCTGGCCGCCGCCGGCGCCGCGGGCGCGTACCTGGTCCCCGAGGGCGGCAGCAACGCCCTCGCCCTCACCGGCTGCGCGGAACTCGGCCGCGAGCTGCGCGGGGCGTCCGACGTGGTGGCGGTGGCCTGCGGTACGGGCGGCACCCTGGCCGGACTCGCGGCCGGACTCGCCCCCGGCCAGCGGGCGCTGGGCGTACCGGTCCTGGCCGGGGGCTTCCTGGGCGCGGAGATACGTTCCCTCCAGACGGCGGCCTTCGGCGGCCCGGCCGGCGACTGGACCCTGGCGGAGGGCTTCGACCACGGCGGCTACGCCCGCGTCCCGCCCGCCCTCGACGCCTTCGCCGCCGACTTCGAGTCCCGGCACGGGCTCCCGGTGGAGCGGATCTACGTCGCCAAGCTCCTCTGGGCCCTGCACGCCCTGACGGCGTCCGGCTCCTTCCCCCGGGGCACGACCGTGACTGCCGTCATCACGGGCCGGCCGTAGACCCGCCCGCGGACCGCTGCGCGGGGCAAGCCCCCTACCCTCCCTTCGCCCGTTCCCCGGGCGCCGCCCGGACCCGCGCCTCGAACTCCCCCAGTTACCGCTGGGAGGTACCCCCGGGCGAGGCTGGATCAGGCCGACCGGGGCCGGCCAGGGCAGGGGTCAGCCCGACTCCTCGCGGTAGGCCGCGGCCTCCTCCAGGTCCAGGCGGCGCAGCAGCGCGCGCAGCATCTCGTCGTCGATGCGGCGGCGGTCGCGGAGGGAGACGAAGACCTCCCGTTCGGCCTCGATCATCTCCCGGGCCAGCCGCCGGTAGACGTCGTCCGCCGACTCCCCCGTCACCGGGTTGACCTCGCCCAGCCGCTCCCACACCGCGTTGCGGCGCCGTTCCAGGACCGTCCGCAGCCGGTCCGCCAGCGGCGGCGGCATGGTGCTGTTCTCCGGCCGCTCCAGCAGCTCCGTCAGCCGCTCCTCCGCCGCCCGCGAGGCCTCGCTCTGCGCCTGCGCCTCCGCGAGGGTCTCCGCCTGCACGTCCCGCGGCGGCAGCTTCAGCACCCTGATCAGGGGCGGCAGGGTCAGACCCTGGACGACCAGCGTGCCGATGACGGTCGTGAAGGTGAGGAACAGGATCAGGTTGCGGTGCGGCACCTCCATCGGCACCGAGAACGCGATCGCCAGCGAGACGACACCGCGCATCCCGGCCCATCCCACGATCACCGGGGACTTCCAGTCCGTCTCCGGCTCCCGGTGCCGGATCCGCTCGGACACCCACCGCGGCACGAAGGTCGCCGGGAACACCCACACGAACCGCGCCGCCACCACCGCGAGGAACACCGCGACGGCGTACCAGGCCGCGACCACCCCCTCGTACTCCCCCAGCCCCTTCAGGACCACCGGCAGCTGGAGCCCGATCAGCGCGAAGACCACCGACTCCAGCACGAAGGCGACCACCTTCCACACGGCCTCCTCCTGGAGCCGCGTCGCGAAGTCGACCTGCCAGTTGCGGTGGCCGAGGTACAGCCCGACGACCACCACGGCCAGCACCCCCGAGGCGTGCACCCGCTCCGCCGCCGCGTACGCCACGAACGGGATGAGCAGCGACAGGGTGTTCTGCAGCAGCGGCTCCCGCAGCCGCTTGCGCAGCCAGTGGATGGGGACCATCAGCAGCAGGCCCACCCCGACCCCGCCCACCGACGCCAGCAGGAACTCCGCGACCCCGCCCGCCCAGCCCGCGCCCACGCCGACCGCCGCGGCCAGGGCCACCTTGTAGGCGGTGATGGCGGTGGCGTCGTTCACCAGGGACTCGCCCTGCAGGATCGTCGTCATCCGGTTCGGCAGCCCCAGCCGCCGCGCGATGGCCGTCGCCGCGACCGCGTCCGGCGGCGCGACGACCGCCCCCAGCACCAGCGCCACGGGCAGCGTCAGCCCCGGCACCAGCAGGTAGGCGGCGTAACCGACGGCGAGCGTCGCGAAGAGCACGTAGCCCACCGACAGCAGCGCGATCGGCCGCACGTTGGCCCGCAGGTCCAGGTACGAGCTGTCCACCGCCGCCGTGTGCAGCAGCGGCGGGAGCAGCAGCGGCAGCACGATGTGCGGGTCGAGGGCGTACGAGGGCACCCCCGGCACGTAGGCGGCGATCAGGCCCGCGGCGACCAGCAGCAGCGGAGCCGGTACGGGCGTGCGCCGGGCGACGCCCGCCACGGCGGCGCTCCCGGCGATCAGCGCCACCAGCGGCAATACCTCCATCGAAGATCCATCCCCATCCGTCGTCACCGTCGTCGCGCCCGCACCCCGGCCGTAACCTGGCCATCATGAGCGAGTGCACCCACGTTGCCGAACTGCCGCGCCCCGAACCGGTCCCGCATGCGTTGACCTGCCCTGAATGCGAAGCCCTCGGCAGTCATCCGGTACAGCTGCGGATGTGCCTCGGCTGCGGGTTCGTGGGGTGCTGCGACTCCTCCCCGCACCGGCACGCCACCGCCCACCACCAGGAGAGCGGCCACCCGGTGATGCGGAGCTTCGAACCGGGCGAAACCTGGCGCTGGTGTTTCGTCGACGGCTCCATCGTCTGAGGACCGTTCCTCGACCGTGCGGGGGCGAAGGTTCGATCGGCGGCAGCGGGGTAGGTCAACCCTCCGCCGGTTCCCCCGAATTGGGCCCGCAGACCCCTAGCCACTGTGCGTACTCATGGGCTTACCATCAGTCACCGCACGTGGCGGGGTCGGCCCGGTCGCTCCAAGCGGGCGCCAAGAGGGGTGCCGCGACACGATCGCCCGGATCGCGATAGCGTCACCGGCGAACAGAGCTCGTACCACCTTGGAGGTGAGGGTGTCCCAGATCGCAGGCGAGCCCGGGACCCAGGACTTCGTGGAAGTCCGGCTGCCGGCTGCGGGTGCCTACCTGTCGGTGCTGCGAACGGCCACGGCCGGTCTCGCGGCACGTTTGGACTTCACCCTCGACGAGATCGAGGACCTCCGCATCGCGGTGGACGAGGCCTGCGCGATCCTGCTCCAGCAGGCCGTGCCGGGCTCCGTCCTCAGCTGCGTCTTCCGGCTGATCGACGATTCGCTGGAAGTGACCGTCTCCGCCCCGACCACGGACGGGCGGGCGCCGGAGCGCGACACGTTCGCGTGGACGGTCCTGTCGGCCCTGGCCGGCAAGGTCGAGGCGACGGTCGAGGACAACAAAACAGTGAGCATCAGCCTCTACAAACAGCGCGGCGCGGGGCCAGGCCCGGCGTGAGCGGCGGGGAGATCCCGGTGCGGGGCGGGGATCGGCCCCGGGTGAGGCACGAGGTCGACGGCGGCATCCCGGAGCAGCAGCACGCCCGGCCGCACCCGGCTGACGCGGATGCGGAAGACGGCTTTTTGGACTCGGCGGAGCGACGGGCGGGCCCTATGAGCGAGAACCAGCACGACCAACCACAGCCCCCGGAGGCAGCGGCCCCGGAGGTGCCGGAGGCGCCCCTGGCGGTGCCGGATCCGCGGGACCGCAGCGGCGCGCGGGCCCTGTTCTTCGAGCTGCGCGGGCTGCCCGAGGGATCACCCGAGCGGGCGGAGCTGCGCAACCGGCTGGTGCGGATGCACCTGCCGCTGGTCGAGCACCTGGCGCGGCGGTTCCGCAACCGCGGCGAGCCGCTCGACGACCTGACCCAGGTCGCCACCATCGGCCTGATCAAGTCGGTGGACCGGTTCGACCCCGACCGCGGGGTCGAGTTCTCCACGTACGCCACACCCACCGTGGTGGGCGAGATCAAGCGGCACTTCCGCGACAAGGGCTGGGCGGTACGCGTGCCCCGGCGGCTGCAGGAGCTGAGGCTCTCGCTGACCACGGCCACGGCGGAGCTGTCCCAGCAGCACGGCCGGTCCCCGACGGTGCACGAGCTGGCCGAGCGGCTGGGGATCTCCGAGGAGGAGGTGCTGGAGGGGCTGGAGTCGGCCAATGCCTACAGCACGCTCTCCCTGGACGTGCCCGACACCGACGACGAGTCGCCGGCGGTCGCGGACACCCTCGGCTCGGAGGACGAGGCGCTGGAGGGCGTCGAGTACCGGGAGTCCCTCAAACCGCTGCTGGAGGGACTGCCGCCGCGGGAGAAGCGGATCCTGCTGCTGCGCTTCTTCGGGAACATGACCCAGTCGCAGATCGCGCAGGAGGTCGGGATCTCGCAGATGCACGTGTCCCGGCTGCTGGCCCGCACCCTGGCCCAGCTCCGGGAGAAGCTCCTCGTCGAGGAGTAGGCCGGGCAGCGGCAGGAGGAGCGGAGGAGGGCCCGGCCGCGGCCGGGCCCCCGGCTACCGGGCCTGGTCGCCCGGGCCGATGCCCAGGGCCTCGGTCGCCGTCGGGTTCACCAGCAGCGCGGCGACGGCCACCGCCGCCAGGGCCAGGGCCACGGCGGCGGCGGTCATCGCCCCGCCGGTGGTCCACAGGGTCCAGGCCACCGGCAGCGCCATCAGCTGGGTGATCAGCGCCGGACCGCGGCTCCAGCGGCGGCCCAGGCGCAGCCCGCGCGCCGCGATCAGCGGGAGCGCGGCCAGGGCGAGCAGGGTGATCCCGCCGGTCTCGGCCTGCTGCGGGGAGTCGGGGTCGCCTGCGATGCCGACGAACAGCATGTAGACGCCGAGCCCGGCCAGGGCCAGGCCCTCCAGCGCGGTCAGCGCGGCGGCGGCGGTCAGCCGGCCCGGCAGCGCTGCGGGCTCGGGGGCGGCGGGGGCTTGGGGGGTCGGCTTCTTGCTCACCCCAGCAGCCTAGCCGCGCGCCGCGGGGCCCGGACGGTACGGCCGGTATGGGCCGCATATGGAGGGGTGGGTACTCTGGCGACCATGCGTGCTCTTCTCGTGGCCAACCCTGCAGCGACGACCACCAGTGCGCGCACGCGCGACGTCCTGACCCACGCCCTGGCCAGCGAGATGAAGCTGGAGGCGGTGACCACCGAGTACCGGGGGCACGCGCGCGACCTCGGGCGCCGGGCCGCGCGGGAGGGCGTCGACCTGGTGGTGGCGCTCGGCGGCGACGGCACCGTCAACGAGGTGGTCAACGGACTGCTGCACGAGGGCCCCGATCCGGAGCGGCTGCCGGGGCTGGCCGTGGTCCCGGGCGGTTCCACGAACGTGTTCGCCCGCGCGCTCGGGCTGCCGAACGACTCGGTCGAGGCGACGGGCGCCCTGCTGGACGCGCTGCGGGAGAAGCGCCGGCGGACGGTCGGGCTGGGGCTGGCGTCCGGCGTCCCGGGGACCGAGGACGAATCGGTGCCGGAGCGCTGGTTCACGTTCTGCGCCGGCTTCGGTTTCGACGCGGGCGTGGTGGGACGGGTCGAGCAGCAGCGCGAGCGCGGCAAGCGTTCGACCCACGCGCTGTACGTGCGGCAGCTGATGCGCCAGTTCTGGGAAGAGCCCAACCGGCGGCACGGCACGATCACGCTGGAGCAGCCCGGCGCGGATCCGGTGACGGACCTGGTGCTGTCGATAGTCTGCAACACCTCGCCCTGGACGTATCTGGGGAACAAGCCCCTTTACGCGTCTCCGGAGGCGTCGTTCGATACCGCACTTGACGTATTGGCGCTCGACCGTTTGTCAACTCCGGCCGTGGCCAGGTACGCGACACAGCTCCTGACCTCGACTCCTGAGCGCGGCCCGCACGGCAAGCATGCGGTGTCTCTGCACGATCTGACCGACTTCACCTTGCATTCGAAGGTTCCGCTCCCATTCCAGATGGACGGAGATCACCTCGGACTGCGCACCAGCGTTCGGTTCACAGGCGTACGCCGTGCACTGCGTGTGATTGTGTGAGTGGAAGGGCCCAAAGTCCTTTCAGTCGAACGTTTACACGCCAGTCCACCCCCAGGAACTAGGGCTGTGACCTAGTAGACACCGACGAATCCAAAAAAACTTTCCGGAAGGGGTTGTATCCCCGTCCGAGGTTTGCGAATCTCTACATGGCGATCGGGACAGCCCGCAGAACCCGGCACCCACACAGACCGCCAGAACCCCACCACGAATCTTCGGACCGCACCAGGCAACTGGGCGTCGGCCCTTCCCTCACGGGGGGATTCGTGAAAGCGTTCACATTCACAAGCAACCTGCCCGCAATACAAGGAGATGGAGCAGCCATGGACTGGCGTCACAACGCCGTTTGCCGCGAGGAAGACCCGGAACTCTTCTTCCCCATCGGCAACACCGGTCCTGCGCTGCTGCAGATCGAGGAAGCCAAGGCCGTCTGCCGCCGTTGCCCCGTCATGGAGCAGTGCCTGCAGTGGGCGCTCGAGTCCGGCCAGGACTCCGGCGTCTGGGGCGGTCTCAGCGAGGACGAGCGCCGCGCCATGAAGCGCCGCGCCGCTCGCAATCGGGCGCGTAACGCCACCGCCTGACATCGACTTTCGAGCCTCGAGCCGCAGCGCGTAGCACCCCATACAAGCGCTCAGCAACGTGCTCTTGAGCCCCGGACCGGGAACCCCCGGTCCGGGGCTCAGTGCTTTGCCGGCGCGGTACGACCGAACGACCCGTCACTCTCGGTGACGGGCCGTTCGTCCTACTTCTGCGGGCTGGCGGGTACGTCGAGGACGACCCGGGTGCCGCGCGGCTCCGCCCGGACCATGTCGAAGGTGCCGCCGAGCTCGCCCTCCACGAGGGTCCGTACGATCTGCAGCCCGAGGTTGCCGGCCCGCTGGGGGTCGAAGCCCTCGGGCAGGCCGCAGCCGTCGTCGACGACGGTGATCAGCAGCCGGGAGTCGTTGCGGCCGCTGCCGGAGCGGCTGGCCGACACCTCCACGGTGCCGCCCTCCCCGTGCGTGAAGGCGTGCTCCAGGGCGTTCTGGAGGATCTCGGTCAGCACCATCGACAGCGGAGTGGCGACCTCCGCGTCCAGGATCCCGAACCGGCCGAGGCGCCGGCACTCCACCCGGCCCGGCGAGATCTCGGCGACCATCGCGATCACCCGGTCGGCGATCTCGTCGAACTCGACCCGCTCGTCGAGGTTCTGGGACAGGGTCTCGTGCACGATCGCGATCGAACCGACGCGGCGCACCGCCTCGTTGAGCGCCTCGCGCGCCTGGGGCGAATCCATTCGGCGGCCCTGCAGCCGCAAGAGGGCGGCCACGGTCTGGAGGTTGTTCTTCACCCGGTGGTGGATCTCCCGGATGGTGGCGTCCTTGGTGATCAGTTCACGTTCGCGACGGCGCAGTTCGGTGACGTCGCGGCACAGGACGAGGGAGCCGATGCGGGTCCCCTTGGGCTTGAGCGGGATGGCGCGCAGCTGGATGACGCCGCCGTTGCCCTCGACCTCGGTCTCGCGCGGCGCCCAGCCGCTGGCGAGCTTGACGAGGGCCTCGTCCACCGGGCCCCGGGAGGGGGCGAGTTCGGCGGTGGTGGTGCCGAGGTGCTGGCCGACCAGATCGGCGGCGAGGCCGAGGCGGTGGTAGGCGGAGAGCGCGTTCGGGGACGCGTACGTCACCACGCCGTCGGCGTCGAGGCGGATCAGGCCGTCGCCGACGCGCGGGGAGGCGTCCATGTCGACCTGCTGCCCCGGGAAGGGGAAGGCGCCCGCGGCGATCATCTGGGCGAGGTCGGAGGCGGACTGGAGGTAGGTCAGCTCCAGCCGGCTGGGTGTACGCACAGTGAGCAGGTTGGTGTTCCGGGCGATCACGCCGAGGACGCGCCCCTCGCGGCGGACGGGGATCGACTCGACGCGGACCGGCACCTCCTCCCGCCACTCCGGGTCGCCCTCGCGCACGATGCGGCCCTCGTCGAGGGCGGCGTCGAGCAGCGGGCGGCGGCCGCGCGGGACCAGGTGGCCGACCATGTCGTCCTGGTAGGAGGTGGGGCCGGTGTTCGGCCGCATCTGCGCCACGGAGACGTAGCGGGTGCCGTCGAGGGTGGGGACCCAGAGCACGAGGTCGGCGAAGGAGAGGTCGGAGAGCAGCTGCCACTCCGAGACCAGCAGGTGCAACCACTCCAGGTCGGTTTCACCGAGAGCGGTGTGCTGGCGTACGAGGTCGTTCATGGAGGGCACCTTGCGAGCGTACCCCGGGTACGAGGATGACTTTCCCCACCACGAATACTCAGGAGTATCCAGGAAGGGCAGACTCCGCGTACTGTTGGAGGAAGTGACGGGTCAGTAGTCCCCGCACTTGGATGGACAGGACAGATTGGTCTAGTCCACAATTGGGTTTCATGCTTCCGCCCTCCCCGCACAGGAGGACGGATCGAGGTGGCCGCGCGTTCTGCCCTGACCGCGCGGGTTCACCTCCCAAACGGCCGCCGGGCACCGCACACCCTACGGCCGTGAGTACTCCGGGCTACGGTGCCGGGTGGGTTGAGGGTCCCGCCCTGCACCGTGGCCCAGAGGAAATCACCTCTGGTGCGGATTCCCACCGGCTTCTCCGCCGACTTCCCCCGGCTTCCCCGCGGCGGCTTTCCCCGCGCGGATTCCGCTTCGCCTATCGCGGCCAGGCCAGCAGCGCCCGCTCCGCGACGGCCTCCAGCTCCTCCCGGCTCGCCCCGTCGCGCGACTGCTGCGACATTCCCTGGAGCACCGCCCCGGCGAAGCGGGCCAGCGCCCGCGCGTCCGTGCCGGCCGGCAGCTCGCCGCTCGCGATGTCGGCCTTGATGCGGCTCTCGAACAGCTCCAGGTTGGCGTTGCGGCGCTCGCGCAGGGCCTCGGCCACCTCCTCCGAGGTGGTGTTGGCGGCCGCGCTGATCACCATGCAGCCCGGCGGGTGGGCGGGGTCGGTGTAGATCTCGGCGGCCTCCCGCAGGATGCGGCCGATGGCCGCGGCGGCGGTGGGCTCCTCGGCGAGCGCCACGCTCGCGAAGTCCCCGTACCGGCTGCCGTAGACCACCACGACCTCGTCGAAGAGCTTGCGCTTGTCGCCGAAGGCGGCGTAGAGGCTGGGCGCGCCGATGCCCAGGTTGCGGGTCAGGTCCGCGATGGACGTGGTCTCGTACCCCTGCTCCCAGAAGGTGAGCATCGCCTTGTCGAGGGCGGCGGCCCGGTCGAAGGAGCGGGGCCGGCCGCGCTGTCCTGTCACCATGGGCTCCATTCTATAGCGGACGCTACGGAATCTGGTACGGTCCCTTTCTGTAGCGACCGCTAGCGAATCATGGAGGGGGGCGCGTCATGGGCGTGCTCAAGGGGAAGACGGCACTGGTCACGGGCGGCAGCCGGGGCATCGGGAGGGCCGTCGCCGAACGGCTCGCGCGGGACGGGGCGCTGGTCGCGGTGCACTACGGGCACAACGAGGCGGCCGCGAAGGAGACCGTCGCGGCGATCGAGGCGGCCGGGGGCCGGGCCTTCGCCATCGGGGCGGAGCTCGGGGTGCCGGGCGACGCACAGGCGCTCTGGGCCGCGTACGAGGCCCACCCCGCGCACACCGGGCAGGTGGACGTCCTGGTGAACAACGCCGGGGCGGCGGCCTTCGCGGGCATCGGGGAGACGGACGAGGAGACCTACGAGCGGGTCCAGGCGCTCGGCGCCCGGGCTCCGTTCTTCGTGATCAAGCACGGGCTGGAGCGGCTGGCGGACGGGGGCCGGATCGTGAACGTGACCGGCACCCCGGACATCGCCCTCCCGGCGATCCTGGCCACGATCATGACCAAGGGCGCGGTGAACGCGCTGACGGTGTCCCTGGCCGCCGCGCTCGCGCCGCGCGGGATCACGGTGAACTCGGTGGGCCCCGGCATCACCGAGACCGACCTGAACGCGGCCTGGCTGGCCGATCCGGCGGCCCGGGCGCATGCCGCGTCCCGGTCGGTGTTCAACCGGGTGGGCACGCCGGAGGAGGTCGCGGACGTGGTGGCCTTCCTGGCCTCCCCGGACTCCCGCTGGCTCACCGGCCAGCACCTCTCCGCCACGGGCGGCCTGCAGCTGGCCCTGCTGTAACCCTCCGGGCGGGGGGTGCCGCTGCGCGGGCCACACCCCGCCCCACCCTTCGCCCTCCCCCAGCTACCGCTGGGAGGTGCCCCCACCCGGGGCTCCGCCCCGGACCCCCTGGGGGCTCCGCCCCCAGACCCCCGCGCCTCAAACGCCGGCGGGGCTGGAATTTCGCTGCGCGAAATCCAGCCCGCGCGGC
>NZ_JBWKEZ010000047.1:0-70096 GCF_056434525.1 Streptomyces sp. NPDC044002 | reverse complement strand
GTGGTCCTCGTCGACGCCCGCAACGGCGTCATCGAGCAGACCCGCCGGCACGCCGCCGTCGCCGCCCTCCTGCGCGTCCCCCACGTCGTCCTCGCCGTCAACAAGATGGACCTCGTGGACTACCAGGAGAAGGTCTTCGCGAAGATCGCCGAGGAGTTCAACGCGTACGCCTCGGAGCTGGGCGTCCCGGAGATCACCGCGATCCCGATCTCGGCACTGGCCGGCGACAACGTGGTCGAGCCCTCCGCGAACATGGACTGGTACGGCGGCCCGACGGTGCTGGAGCACCTGGAGACCGTCCCGGTCAGCCACGACCTGACGGCCTGCCCGGCACGTTTCCCGGTGCAGTACGTGATCCGCCCGCAGACCGCCGAGCACCCCGACTACCGCGGCTACGCGGGCCAGATCGCCTCCGGCGTGCTGCGCGTCGGCGAGGCCGTCACCGTCCTGCCGTCGGGCCGCACCTCGGTCATCGAGGGCATCGACGCCCTCGGCGAGTCCGTGGACATCGCGTGGTCCCCGCAGTCGGTGACCCTGCGCCTCAAGGACGACATCGACATCTCCCGCGGCGACCTCATCGCGCCGTCCGCGAGCGCCCCGGCGACCACGCAGGACGTCGTCGCCACCGTCTGCCACGTCGCCGACCAGCCGCTGGCCGTCGGCGCGCGGGTGCTGATCAAGCACACGACGCGCACGGTCAAGGCGATCGTCAAGGAGATCCCCTCCCGGCTGACGCTGGACGACCTGTCGCAGCACCCGAACCCGGGGCAGCTGGTGGCCAACGACATCGGCCGCGTCGTCGTCCGCACCGCCGAGCCCCTCGCGCTCGACGCGTACGCCGACTCCCGCCGCACCGGTTCCTTCCTGCTGATCGACCCGGCCGACGGCACCACCCTGGCGGCCGGCATGGCGGGCGAGTCCTTCGCCTCCAAGGCCGAGGTCGTGGCGGCGGACGAGGACGGGTGGGACTTCTAGTGATGCCCGCCGACATCTACTCCACTTTCGCGAAGGAGGGCGGCCGCGTAGGCAGCGGCGTCCTCGGCAGCGGTCAGGGAGGAGTGGCGCGATGTGCGCGATGACGTACGCGCACCCCGTGCGCACCTCCCCCGAGCCGTACCTGCCCCCGCATCACAGACGAAGACCTGCGCCGTAGTCCCATGACGGCGCGTCGAGAGGAAGTCCTCCCGTGCCTGCCACCGGTCATACCCGCAAGACCCTGCGCCGCGGCCTCGCCGCCGTCGCCGCCCTGCCGCTGCTGATCGGCGCCCTCGCCTCCTGCGGCTACGGGTCCCAGGCCGAGAAGTCCGCCGACGACGCCCAGCCGGCCGCCGCCGACGGCGGTCAGAAGCTCTCCGCGTCCGTGGTCCGCATCGGGTACTTCCCGAACCTGACCCACGCGACCGCCCTGGTCGGCCTCCAGGAAGGCCTGATCGAGAAGGAACTGGGCGGCACCAAGGTCAAGCCGCAGTCCTTCAACGCCGGCCCGTCCGAGATCGAGGCCCTCAACGGCGGCTCCCTCGACATCGGCTTCATCGGCCCCTCGCCGTCCATCAACGGCTACGTCAAGTCCAAGGGCTCCAACCTGCGGATCATCTCCGGCTCCGCATCCGGCGGCGTCAAGCTCGTCGTGAACCCGGACAAGATCAAGACCCTCGACGACCTCAAGAGCAAGAAGATCGCCACCCCGCAGAAGGGGAACACGCAGGACGTCGCGTTCCTCAACTGGATCTCCGAGAAGGGCTGGACGGTCGACCCCGAGTCCGGCAAGGGCGACGTCTCCGTCGTCCGCACCGACAACAAGGTCACCCCCGACGCCTTCAAGCAGGGCTCCATCGACGGCGCCTGGGTCCCCGAGCCCACCGCCTCCAAGCTCGTCTCCGACGGCGGCTCCGTCCTCCTCGACGAGGGCAGCCTGTGGCCCGAGAACAAGTTCGTGATCACGAACGTCATCGTGTCGCAGAAGTTCCTCAAGGAGCACCCGGACGTGGTCGAGGCCGTGCTGCGCGGCACGGTGAAGACCAACGAGTGGATCCACTCGAACCAGGACAAGGCGAAGGCCTCCGCGAACGCCCGGCTCCTCGCCGATACCGGCAAGGGGCTGGACCCGAAGGTCATCGACCCGGCGTGGCCGAGCATCTCGGTCACCGACGACCCGCTGGCCGCGACGCTGAAGAAGCAGTCGGACTGGGCCGTCAAGGCCGAGCTCCTGGAGAAGCCCGACCTGGCCGGCATCTACGACCTGACGCTCCTGAACAAGGTCCTCAAGGCCGCCGGCAAGCCCCAGGTCTCCGACGCCGGCCTCGGCGCCAAGTAATCCCGCCCCCTTGATCCACAGAAGCCAGCAATCCCAGGAGGTGACGGCCATGGCCACCACTCTCGCCAAGGCTGCCGAGGGCTCGGTAGCGGAGCAGACGCACGCCGCCCGCATCGAGCACGTCTCGAAGTCCTTCTCCGGCCCGGCCGGATCGCAGCTCGTCCTGGACGACATCAGCCTCGATGTCGCTCCCGGAGAGTTCGTCACGCTCCTGGGGGCCTCGGGGTGTGGCAAGTCCACCCTGCTCAACCTGGTCGCGGGTCTGGACAAGCCGTCGGCGGGGTCCATCGAGACCCTCGGCCGTCCGGCCCTGATGTTCCAGGAGCACGCCCTGTTCCCGTGGCTCACCGCGGGCAAGAACATCGAGCTGGCGCTGCGGCTGCGCGGGGTGCCGAAGGCCGGGCGCAGGCCGGAGGCCGAACGGCTGCTGGAGCTGGTCCGGCTCGGCGGCGCCTACGGCAAGCGCGTCCACGAACTCTCCGGCGGCATGCGCCAGCGCGTCGCCCTCGCCCGGGCCCTCGCCCAGGACAGCCGCCTCCTGCTGATGGACGAGCCCTTCGCGGCCCTCGACGCCATCACCCGCGACGTCCTGCACGGCGAACTCACCCGCATCTGGGAAGAGACCGGCCTGTCCGTCCTCTTCGTCACCCACAACGTGCGCGAGGCCGTCCGCCTCGCCCAGCGCGTCGTCCTCCTCTCCTCCCGCCCCGGGCGGGTCGCGAAGGAATGGACCGTGGACATCCCGCAGCCGCGCCGCATCGAGGACGCGGACGTCGCGGAACTGTCCCTCGAGATCACTGAACACCTGCGTGGGGAGATCCGCCGCCATGGCCAGCACTGACACCACTCCGAAGGCCACGGCGAAGACCGACGACCTGGCCGGCCTGGAAGCCGGCCTGGACGCGCTCGACGCGGTCCAGACCCACCGCACCCCGGTGCGCGAGGTCCTCGTCAAGAAGGTCCTGCCGCCGGTACTGGCCGTCGGCCTGGTCCTGGTGGTCTGGCAGGTCCTCGTCTCGCTGAAGGTCACCGACGAGACCAAGCTGCCCGCCCTGTCCGCCGTCTGGGACAGCCTGTCCGCGATGTGGCTGAAGGGCACGCTCCTCGAAGTCATCTGGACCTCGGTCTCCCGGGGCCTGCTCGGCTTCCTCCTCGCCCTGGCCATCGGCACCCCGCTCGGCCTGCTCGTCGCCCGGGTGAAGTTCGTCCGCGCGGCGATCGGCCCGATCCTCCAGGGCCTGCAGTCCCTGCCCTCGGTGGCCTGGGTGCCGCCGGCCGTGCTCTGGTTCGGCCTCAACGACGCCATGATGTACACGGTGATCCTGCTCGGCGCGGTGCCGTCGATCGCCAACGGCCTCGTCTCCGGCATCGACCAGATCCCGCCGCTGTTCCTGCGGGCCGGCCGCACCCTGGGCGCCACCGGCCTGCGCGGCGCCTGGCACGTCGTGCTGCCCGCCGCCCTGCCCGGCTACGTCGCCGGGCTCAAGCAGGGCTGGGCCTTCTCCTGGCGCTCCCTGATGGCCGCCGAGATCATCGCCAGCTCCCCCGACCTGGGCCTCGGCCTCGGCCAGCTGCTGGAGAACGGCCGCAACAACATCGACCTGCCGGGCGTGTTCCTCGCGATCATCCTGATCCTGGTCGTGGGCATCGCCATCGACCTGCTGATCTTCAGCCCCGTCGAGCGCTGGGTCCTGCGCAGCCGCGGCCTCCTGGTCAAGAACTGAGCACCCGATGTCCCGCGCACTTCTGGTCATAGCCCACGGCAGCCGCGATCCGCGGCACGCGGCGACCGTGCACGCCCTCGTCGGGCGGGCCCGGTCGCTGCGGCCCGGGCTCCGGGTGGAGACGGCCTTCCTGGACTTCAACGGCCCGACCGTCTCCCAGGCCCTGGCCTCCCTGTACCTGTCGGGCGTCCGCGAGGTGGTGGCCCTGCCGCTGCTCCTCACCCGGGCCTTCCACGCGAAGGCCGACATCCCTGCGGTCCTGGCGGAGTCGGCCGTCCGGCTCCCCGACCTCTCGGTCCGGGTGGCGGACGTCCTGGGCCCCCACCCCCTGCTGGTGGCCTCCCTGGAGCGCCGCCTCGCCGAGGCCGGCCTCGGCCTCACCCCGGCGGACCGCGCGACGACCGGTGTCGTCCTCGCGTCCGCCGGCTCCACCGACCCGGAGGCGATCGCAGTGATCGCTGAAATCGCGCGGGAGTGGCGGCACACCGGTTGGTGCGCCGTGCGGCCTGCGTTCGCCTCCGCTGCCCTTCCCCGCACGGAGGACGCCGTACGCGCCCTGCGCGCGGAGGGCGTCCGCCGCGTGGCGGTCGCCCCGTACGTCATCGCCCCCGGCTTCCTCCCCGACCGCATCGCGGCGGGCGCCGGGGCGGCGGGCGCGGACGTGATCGCGCCCGTCCTGGGCGCAGCCCCCGAGCTGGCCCGCCTCCTCCTGCACCGCTACGACACCGCGGCCCCGGCCCGCGCCCCGCACGAGGCCCTCACGGCCTGAGGTGCCGCCCCCGACACCGGGGCGGCGGCGCGGCACCGTCAGCCGCGGGCCGCGGCCTCGTCGGCCAGGGAGGTCAGGTCGGCGATGGACATCGCGCCCGGCGGGAGGCCTTCGCGGGCGAAGATGTTCGCCGCGTGGCGCAGGACGTCGTTCACCGGGGTGGGCACGCCGTGGAGGCGGCCCAGCAGGGAGATCTCACCGTTGAGGTAGTCGGCCTCCACCGAGCCCGTGCCGCGGGCCAGGCTCTGCCAGGAGGAGCCGCCCCGTACGCCCGCCGGCTGGTCGACCTTGCCGTCCCGGGCCGCCGACTGCTCGGCCTCGGTGACGTAGCCGATGCCCGCCGCGTCGAAGGCGGCCTTGCCCTCCCGGACGGCCCGCAGCAGCAGCGCCGCCTTGGCCGGCTCCGGCTCGGGGCCGGTGGTCGCCTGGATGGCGTTGCCCAGGTTGCCGAGCAGCTTCGCGTACTTCCACCGCATCACGTCCTCGACGACGGGCGCCTCGAAGCCCGCCCCGCCGAGGTCGGCGGCGATCGCCCGGATCCGCGCGTCCGACCCGCCGGCGGCCCGCCCGAGGTGCAGGATCCCGGTGAGCGGGGTGCACAGGGCCGAGACCACTCCCGGCTCCAGGAAGGTGGCGGGGAGCCAGAGGCAGACCCCGTACACCCGCGAGAAGCGGCGGAGGGCGAGGCGTTCGCTCTCCACGCCGTTCTGCGCGCACAGCAGCGGCAGCCGCTGCGCGGCCGTGCCGCCGCCGGCGACCTCCGCGTCGCCCCACGCGTCCAGGGCGGCGATGGCGTCCTGTGTCTTCACGGTGAGCAGCAGTACGTCGTCCGGGCGGAGTTCGCCCAGCTCCGACGGGCCGGTGACCACGGGGAGCCGGTGGACGCGGGTGCCGTCGGCGGTGGTGAGCCGCAGCCCGTCGGCCTTCAGGGCCTCGGCGTGCGCGCCGCGCGCGACGAGGACGACCTCCCGGCCCGTTCCGGCGAGGCGTCCGCCGATGGTCGCGCCGATCGCACCGGCGCCGATGATGATGTAACGCATGCCCCGAGCCTGACACACCCGTCGGGCCCGGCTACGGTCGGGCCATGACGAACTCGACGCTCCTGCTGGGCGGGGACCTGCCCGTCCGCCGTCTCGGTCTCGGTACGGGCGGGCTGGTCGGTACCGGCTACTGGGGGCCGCGCGGCAGCCGCGCCGACGCGCGGGCGCTGCTGCGGGCCGCGGTGGAGCGGGGCGTGACGCTGATCGACACCGCCGACAACTACGGGCCCGACCTGGCCGAGGAGTTGGTCGCCGAGGCCCTGCACCCGTACGGGGAGCGGCTGGTGGTCGCCACGAAGGGCGGGGTGGTGCGCACCGGGCCGGACGAATGGCATGTGGCGGGCCGTCCCCAGGAGTTGCGGCGGATGTGCGAGGCGAGCCTGCGGCGGCTGCGGCTGGAGCGGATCGACCTGTACCAGCTGCACCGCTTCGACCCGGCGGTGCCGATGGCCGAACAGCTGGGCGCGCTCGCGGAGTTGCGGGCGGAGGGGAAGATCCGGCACATCGGCCTGAACACCGTCACGGCGCAGCAGCTGCTCCTGGCGGCGGAGTCGGTACCGGTCGCGGCCGTGCAGAACCCGTTCAACCTGCGGGACCGGTCCTCCGCCGAGGTGCTGGCGCTGTGCGAGGCGCGGGGGATCGCCTTCCTGCCGTACTACCCGCTGGGCAGCGGGTCGCTGACCCGCGAGGGCGCGGCCGCCGTCGCGGAGGTGGCCGCGTCGCACGGGGCGGCCCCGGGGCAGGTGGCGCTGGCGTGGCTGCTGCACCGCTCGCCGGTCCTGTGCCCGACGCCGGGGACCGGCTCGCCGGCGCACCTGGCGGAGAACCTGGCCGCGGCGTCGCTGTCCCTGTCCGACGGTGACCTGGCGCTGCTCGACGCGGTGGGGGCCGGGTAGGGCGTCCGGCCGGCCGGGTGGCACCGGCGCGGGGGCGGGCTACGCTGGAAGCGACGTGATCGTTCCGGGCCGGGTGCCGGGGCCGGGGGCGGCAGCCCGCCGCCGGAGGGGGCCGACCCCCGGGAGGTGCCGTGCGCCCCGCCCTTTCGCTGTGCGCCGCCGCACTCGTCGCCGCCACGCTGGGTGCCACCACGCTCGGTGCCACCGCGCTCGGGGCGGCCGGCTCGCCGCCGCCGAGTCCCGACGACCCGCGGCTCGCCCGGTTCTACGGGCAGCGGATCGACTGGGGCCCGTGCCCCGCGTCGTTCGAGGACTCCATGCGCTGCGGGCGCCTCACGGTGCCGCTGGACTACGGGGACCCCGCCCGGGGCACGGTCGAGCTGGCGCTCACCCGCTTCCCGGCCACCGGCCCGCACCGGCTCGGGTCCCTGGTGCTCAACTACGGAGGGCCCGGCGGCCCCGGGGTCAGCGCGCTCGGGGAGCGGATCCAGGACCTCGGCCGCACCGAGCGCTACCGGGACCTGGCCGAGTCGTACGACCTGGTCGCCTTCGACCCGCGCGGGGTCGGCGAGAGCGCGCCCATCAGCTGCGGCGGCGCCCTCCCGCTGAAGGACCCCGACTCCGCCGACGGCGCCGCCCTGCTGCGCGGCACCGAGGCGGCGCAGCGCGCCTGCCGGGCACGTTCGGGGCCCGTCCTGCCGTACGTGGGGACGGTGAACGTCGCCCGGGACCTGGACGTGCTGCGCCAGGCCCTCGGGGACCGGAAGCTGAACTACCTCGGCTGGTCCTACGGCACGCGCATCGGTGTCGTGTACGCGGCGCAGTTCCCGGGGCGTACGGGGCGGATGGTGCTCGACGGGGTCGACACCCTCTCGGACTCCCTGGCCGACCAGGCGTTGGAGACGGCGCGGGGGCAGCAGCGCGCGTACGACGCCTTCCTCGACTGGTGCGCCGGGCTGCCGGGCTGCGTGTTCTCCGGGGTGACCCGGAGGGAGGCGAACGGGCGGACCGCCGCGCTGGTAGCGGAGCTGGACGGCCGGCCGCTCGCGGCGAAGGGCGGTGCGAAGTTCGGCGGGCAGGACCTGGCGCTGGCGCTGGAGAACCATCTGTACGCGCCCTCCCAGTGGCCCGCCCTGGCCCGGGGGCTGGGCGCGCTGGTGCGGGAGCGGGACCCGTCGGGGCTGCTGGAGTCCGCGGCTCCGGAGGAGGACAACGTGGCGGCCGCCTGGGCGGCGGTGAGCTGCGCCGACTATCCCGACCGGGGGGTCGGCGGCGACCCGGTGGCGTTCCAGCGGCAGCTGGACGCGCTGCGGCCGCGGTTCCTGGCCGCTTCGGAGGTCTTCGGGCCCGGCGAGCTGACCGAGATCGCCTACTGCCAGGGCTGGCCCGCGCCCACCGACCCCACCTCGGCGATCCACGGCGTCGAGGCGCCGCCGATGCTGCTGGTGGGCGGCCGCGGGGACCCGGCCACCCCCTACCCGTGGACGGAGCAGACCGCGCGGGTGCTCGGCAATGCCGTCGTCCTGGACCACAAGGGCGAGGGGCACACCGGTTTCGGCCGCTCGCGGTGCGTGACCCAGTACGTGGAGCGGTTCCTGCTGGAGGGCCGGCTGCCGCATTCGACGGCGGTGTGCCCGGCCGAGGGGATCGACGCCGAGGGCCACGAGACCGTCGAGCCGTCGGGGCGCTGAGCCGGGCCGGGCCGTCCCGTTTTCACGGGCGGGTCAGCTCCACGAGCTTGACGACGGTGTTCCAGTTGCGGGTGGTGACGTCCAGGCCCTTGACGACGGCGGGCCGGGCGAGGGCCTCGCCCAGTTTGGAGCGGCCGAGGCCGTCCGGGGCGTAGAGGTAGAGGACGCGGTCCCCGAGCCGGTACTCCTCCGGGAGGTACGCGGCGCCGTCGAGCGCGGCGAAGCGCTCGGGGCCGGGCTGCTCGGAGAGGAAGGTGGCGTGGAGCTGTTTGCCCTCCAGTTCGGCCGCCGGGAAGGGGCAGGCCGCGGCGACGGCCGCGAGGTGGTCCCCGTCGACGACGAGGCAGGGCACCCGGAAGCCGAAGTGGGCCTCGATGGCCGCCTCCAGGCCCCGGGCGAGGGCGGTGGTGTCGGTCTCCGCGCTGCTGAAGACGGCGTTGCCGCTCTGCAGGTACGTCTGTACGTCGCCGTGGCCGAGGCCCTCCAGTACGGAGCGCAGCTCGGCCATCGGGACCTTCTTGTTCCCGCCGACGTTGATGCCGCGCAGGAGGGCGGCGTACTTCTTCGTGCCCGTTGTCTTCGTCATGGCCGCACCCTAGGCGGTGGCTAGGACAGTGCGGCTTCGATGAGGTCGGCGGCCTGCCGCGTACCGCCCTCGGAGGCCATGCCGGCGCGGACGGCCTCCGCGCGGACGGCGACCTCGGGGTCGGCGAGCAGGCCGAGGACGGCCTCGCGGAGGGTGGCGGCGTCCGCGTCCTCGGTGTCGACGCGGCGGGCGACACCGAGGGCGGCCAGCATGTCGGCGTTGCCGAACTGGTCGACGGCCTGCGGCACGGCGACCATCGGGGTCGCGGTGGCCAGGCCCTCCTGGCTGCCGCCGGCTCCGGCGTGGGTGATGAAGGCGTCGGCCTGGCGCAGGATGTCCAGCTGGGGTACCCAGCGGTGGACCTCGACGTTGGCGGGGACCGCGCCCAGTTCGGCCTCGTCGGTGAACTTGCCGATCTGCAGGACCACGTGCCAGTCGGGGAGGCCGCCGAAGGCCTCGATGCAGGCGCGGTAGAAGGCGGGCTGGTTGGTGAAGGTGGAGCCGAGGGAGACCAGGAGCACCTTCTTCCCCTCGGCGGAGGCGGGCCGCTCCCAGGTGCCCTGGGTGGCGCTGCGGTCGCCCTGGCAGGCGCCGACGAAGGTGTGGACGGACTCGTCGACCCGGTCGGCGTACGGCTGGAGGGCGCGGGGGATCAGGACGATGCTGCGCGGCGGGCGGCCGACGAAGTGGTCGGAGTCCTCGTCGATGCCGTTCTCGTCGAGCCAGGCGCGGAAGCGCGCGTAGTAGGCCCGCCCGCGCTCGGAGGCGCGCAGTTGCTCCGTCATCGGGGCGGCGACCTCCTCCTCGTAGCCGGTCCAGGCGACCAGGTTCGGGGAGAGGGAGATCTCGGGGACTCCCCAGCGGCGGGCGAGGACCTTCGCCGAGTAGGCGGTGATGTCGTGGAGGACGAGGTCGGGTTCGTCGCCCTCGAAGGCGTCGGCGAGCTGCGGGAGCGCCTGGACGGCGTCGTTCAGGAAGGGCTCGATGTTGTCGATGAGCTCGGTGCCCCAGGCCTCGGGCTCGTCCTCGGTGGGCAGGACGGACTTCCAGATCACCGGAGTGGCACCGGTCTCCGCGACCTTCTCGGCGAAGGGGGCGGGGATGGCGTAGCTGACGCGGTGGCCCCTGGCGACGAGCTCCCGGATCACTTCGATGCTCGGGTTCACGTGCCCGGGGGCGGCGATGGAGAACATGGCGATGTGTGCGGGCTTGGCTGCTGAAGTCATGAGCCGACCATAACGAGACGAGACGTCTCGTGCAATTGAAATGGCTCCGGCCGGGCCGGCCTGCCCGAAAGTCGATGCCTTGGCCGATTCCCGCCCCATCGGGCGGCACCGGAGCCCGTCGGGCCCGCCCGGGCCCGGAATGCGAGACTGGGCGGACTCACGGTGATCACGACGATCCGGCGAAGGACGAGACGAACGCATGGACGAGGCGCGGGCCAGGGACGTACTGGCGCAGGCGGGACTCGCGGGCACCGGGGCGGACCGCCCGGAGCTGCTCGCCTTCGGCGAGAACGCCGTCTTCGCGGCCGGCGGCCTGGTGGTCAAGGTGGGCCGCGAGGCGGCCCTGCTGGAACGGGCCCAGCGGGAACTCGCGGTGGCCGGCTGGCTCGCGGAGGCCGGGATCCCGGCGGTCCGGGCCGCCGAACCCGAGCCCCGGCTGATCGGCGGGCACCCGCTGACCGTCTGGCACCGGCTCCCGGACCCGGTGCGCCCGGCCGGCCCCGAGGACCTCGCGGCGCTGCTCCGGCAGCTGCACGCGCTGCCCGCGCCCTCCTTCGCGCTGCCCGCGCGGGACCTGCTGGGCGGGGTCGAGCGGTGGCTCAGGCTGGCCGGCGACGCCGTCGACCCCGCGGACGCGGCGTACCTGCGCGCCCGGCGCGACGCCTACGCGGGCGAGGTCGCCGCGCTCACCCCGCACCTGGCCCCCGGCCCCGTCCACGGCGACGCCCTGCCGCGCAACGTGCACGTGGGCCCGGACGGGCCGGTCCTGGTGGACCTGGAGACCGTCTCCTCGGACCTGCGCGAACACGACCTGGTGGTGATGGCCCTGTCCCGCGACCGGTACGGGATGCCGGCCGCCGCCTACGAGGCCTTCACGGCGGCGTACGGCTGGGACGTCCGGGAGTGGGAGGGCTGCGCGGTCCTGCGCGGCGCCCGCGAGACGGCGAGCTGCGCCTGGGTCGCCCAGCACGCCCCCGCCAGCCCGAAGGCCCTCGCCGAGTTCCGCCGCCGCGTGGCCTCACTCCGCGAAGGCGACACGGAAGCCCGCTGGCACCCCTTCTAGGCCGTCTCTTCCGGATCTTGCTCCCCCGGCTACCGCTGGGAGGTACCCCCAGACCCGCGCCGCCCGGCACCGCACCTCGCCGCGTTGGCGGAGCACCCGAGTACGTCCAGTACAAGGGCGCCCCGCCGACGCGCCGATGCACGGCACCTGGGGCCCCTCCCAGCGGTAGCCGGGGGAGCCGCGGGCCCACTCTCCGGGCGGACGGCGCCAGGGTGTGGACACCCTGGAACCCCGCCGGGCCGCCGGCCGCCGCTTCGGCGTGGCGTGCCGCAAGGGGGCCTGCCGCCGCCTTCCGCGCCGCCCCGTCAGGGAACCCGGTCGCAAGGACCGCGTTCGGCACGCGCCCGGGCCCCTGCACAGCCGTCGGGGGCGGCGGCTCGCCCGGGGCGGGCCCCGGTCACCCCGCGCACACACCGCGCCGGTCCGCCCCGGGCACGGAAACCCGGCGGGCGGCCCGGGCACCACCGCGCGCATCCCCGCGGCGACGCGTACGGCGACCCCCGCCGCCGCGACGTCCGGGCCGCGTGCCGGGCGGCGCCACCCCCAGGGGGCTCAGGCCGGGGACGGGGCCGTGGACCCTCGCCGCCACCTCGCCGCGCTCGCTGGTCCACCCGCCCCTGCGCGGCGGCCCCGCCCCGGCGGAGGGCTCACGTCCGAGCAGGGCTCAGGCCCGGGCCGGGGCCGGGAGCAGGCCGCGCAGGGGCCAGGCCGTGTCGATCACCGCGTCCGGGCTGCCCTGGCGGCGCAGGTAGGACTGGAAGTCACGGGCCCAGCGGGCGTGCCAGCCGCCCTGGCGGTCGTGCAGCTCGGCCGGGCTGAGCGCGGCGACCTCCGGGTGCCGGGCGGCTATCGCCCGGGCGACCTGGACCGCCGCCAGCGCGTCGGCCCCCGCGTCGTGCGCCGCGTCGAGGGTGACCCCGTACACCCCGCACACCGCCTCCAGCGTCCGCTTGCCGCGCCGGAAGCGGTCCACGGCCCTGTCTATCGTCAGCGGGTCCACCACCGGCCCGGTCTCGGGCCCGCCCAGCCGGTCGGCGAGCGAGGGCAGCCCGTACCGGGCCAGCTCGGCCGAGAGCAGCGTCAGGTCGAAGGCCGCGTTGTAGGCGACGACCACCGCGCCGCCGCGCCAGTGCTCCACCAGCGCCGCCGCGACCTCCTCGGCGACCTCCCCGGCCGGGCGGCCCTCGGCGACGGCCCGCTCCGTGCTGATCCCGTGGATCGCCGCGGCCTCCCCCGGGATCGGTATGCCCGGATCCGCGAGCCAGCCGCGCCGCGCGCGGACCTCGCCGCCCCGCACCTCGACCACCGCGGCCGTCACGATCCGGGACTCCCCCGGCTCCGTTCCGGTCGTCTCCAGGTCGAACCCGACCAGCGCTCCCCCGTGCCACGCCTCCATGACGCGCCCCTCCCCCGTGTTTCCGGTCAACGCGTTTCAGCCTGCCACGCGCCACTGACACCCGGCCGGGGCACCCCCCGGAGGCCGGCCCCGACCCGACCTGGTAGGCCCGCCCCGCGGCACCGCCCTCACGACACCGGCCGCGAGTCCTCCCACACCGACTCGAACTCCTCCCGGTACGTCTGGAACAGCCCGTGGTCGGCGTCCTTCGGCACGCCCCGCCCGCCCCCGCGCAGCACCAGCACCGGCGCTTCCATCCCCCGGGCCCGCCGCAGGTACGACTGGACCACCGCGATGCCCGAGGACTGCCCCTCCACCAGATAGGCGGTGAAGCGCGGGGTCTCGTCGAAGACGTGGATGTCGAACCGCGACGGGTCCTTCAGGCCCGCCCGCACCCTGCGCACGTGCAGGATGTTCATCTCCACCGACCGGCTCAGCTCGCCCTTGCGCAGCCCCAGCTCCCGCTCGCGCCGCTTGACCGCGCTGCTCGCCGGGTTCAGGAACAGCAGCCGCACCCGGCAGCCCGCCTCCGTCAGCCGGACGAGCCTGCGCCCCGAGAAGTTCTGCACCAGCAGGTTGAGGCCTATGCCGATGGCGTCGAGCCGCCGGGCGCCCCCGAACAGGTCCTCCGCCGGCAGCTGCCGCTGCAGCCGCACCCGGTCCGGGTGGACCGAGATGACGTCCGCGTACCGGTCCCCGACCAGGTCCTCGACGGCGTCGATCGGCAGCCGGTCCGCCGAGGGGCTGCCCGAGCCGGCGCCCAGCACCTCCAGCAGCCGCGCCGAGGCGCGCTCCGCCTGCTCCAGCACCGCCCGCGACAGCGCCCGGTTGCGGGAGACCACGTTCCGGGTGACCTCCAGCTCGTCGAGCGCCAGCTCGATCTCGCGCCGGTCGTCGAAGTACGGCTCGAAGCAGGGCCAGTGCTGGACCATCAGCTCCCGCAGCTGCGGGAGCGTCAGGAAGCTCAGCACGTTGTCGTCGGCCGGGTCGAGGAGGTAGCCCTTGCGCCGGCTGACCTCGCGCACGGCCACCGCCCGCTGCACCCACTCCTGCCCGGCGGGGCCGGCCGCGGCGACGACCCAGTCGTCCCCTCCGTGCACCGGCTCGTAGACGGGCCGCAGCACGGCGCCGACCACCGACCGCAGCCGCTGTTCGATGAGATTCAGCCAGATGTACGCACGGCCCGCGCGCTGGGCCCGCGTACGGACCTCGCTCCACGCGTCCGCGCCCCAGTCCAGCTCGGCCCCCGCCCGCGCGTCCCCGGCCGCCTGCGGGGCCAGCGACACCGCCGCCCCGGCCGCCGCAGCGCCCGGCGCGCCGCCGGACGTACCGCCCGGACCGCCCGCGGCGTCCACCGGGCCACCCTCGTGACCGCTGTCACCAGGGGGCAGCTCCAGACCTCCCGAGCTCACCCGTGCACCGCCTTCTGCGTCTGGACGCCCGTCTCCAGTGATCACGGAAGGGTACTCCGCGCACGCGGCCCGACGCAGCCCGAAGCCGTCCCATGTGACGTCAGGTCCCCTGGTCCGGCTGTCCGTTGACCCATTATGTGATGCCCGGACAGTCCGTTGACCCTCATATCAGCTCTCCGGTTCACCCGTCGGCAGCATTCCAAGTCCACGCGTGCGGACCCTCTTTCGGGGAAGATCTGGCAGAGACGCGATCCGTGCCGGATCCAGCCGGATCACGGACCGGACCGAGCCGGACCAGGACGGGAAGAGTCGTTAACCATGCAAGTCTGGCCGGGGCAGGCGTATCCGCTGGGCGCCACGTACGACGGCGCGGGCACCAACTTCGCTGTCTACTCCGAGGTCGCCCGGCGCATCGAGCTGTGCCTGCTGCACGACGACGGCTCGGAGACCGCCGTCGAGCTGCGCGAGACGGACGCCTTCGTCCGCCACGCCTACCTGCCGGGGATCATGCCCGGCCAGCGGTACGGGTTCCGCGTGCACGGCCCGTACGAGCCCGAGCGCGGGCAGCGCTGCAACGCGGCGAAGCTGCTGCTGGACCCGTACGCGCGGGCCATCAGCGGGAAGGTGTCCTGGGGCGAGGAGGTGTACGGCTACCACTTCGGCCGGCCGGACTCCCGCAACGACCTGGACTCGGCCCCGCACACCATGAGTTCGGTCGTGGTGAACCCGTACTTCGACTGGGCCAACGACCGGCCGCCGCGCCACGAGTACCACCACACGGTGCTCTACGAGGCGCACGTGAAGGGCCTGACCATGCGCCACCCCGACCTCCCGGAGGAGCTGCGGGGCACCTACGGGGCGCTCGCGCACCCGGCGGTGATCGGGCACCTGGCGAAGCTCGGGGTGACGGCGCTGGAGCTGATGCCCGTGCACCAGTACGTCAACGACCACCGCCTGGTGAACGACGGGCTCAGCAACTACTGGGGCTACAACACCATCGGCTTCTTCGCCCCGCACAACGGCTACGCCTCCGGTGACCGGGGCCAGCAGGTGCTGGAGTTCAAGTCGGCGGTGCGGGCCCTGCACGAGGCCGGCATCGAGGTGATCCTCGACGTGGTCTACAACCACACCGCCGAGGGCAACCACCTGGGCCCGACGCTGTCCTTCCGCGGCCTGGACAACGCCTCCTACTACCGGCTCGCGGACGACCCCCGGCACTACACGGACACCACCGGCACCGGGAACTCGCTGCTGATGCGCTCCCCGCACGTCCTCCAGCTGATCATGGACTCGCTGCGGTACTGGGTGACCGAGATGCACGTGGACGGCTTCCGCTTCGACCTCGCGGCCACCCTGGCCCGGCAGTTCCACGAGGTGGACCGGCTGTCCTCGTTCTTCGACCTGGTGCAGCAGGACCCGGTGGTCAGCCAGGTGAAGCTGATCGCGGAGCCCTGGGACCTGGGCGAGGGCGGCTACCAGGTGGGGAACTTCCCACCGCTGTGGACCGAGTGGAACGGCAAGTACCGCGACACCGTACGGGACTTGTGGCGGGGGCAGCCGCGCACCCTCGCGGAGTTCGCGGGACGGCTGACGGGCTCCTCCGACCTCTACCAGGACGACGGGCGGCGGCCGCTGGCCTCCATCAACTTCACCACCTGCCACGACGGCTTCACCCTGAACGACCTGGTCTCGTACAACGAGAAGCACAACGAGGCCAACCGGGAGGGCAACCGGGACGGGGAGACCCACAACCGGTCCTGGAACTGCGGGGCCGAGGGGCCGACGGAGGACCCCGGGATCCTGGAGCTGCGCGAGCGGCAGATGCGGAACTTCACCGCCACCCTGATGCTGTCGCAGGGCGTGCCGATGCTCAGCCACGGCGACGAGTTCGGCCGCTCCCAGGAGGGCAACAACAACGCCTACTGCCAGGACAACGAATTGTCCTGGGTGACCTGGCCCGAGCCCGGCAAACCGCCGCCCTCGCTGCTGGAGTTCACCCGGCGGATGGTGTGGCTGCGCCGCGACCACCCGGTGTTCCGGCGGCGCCGGTTCTTCCACGGCCGGCCGGTGGAGGGCACGCACGACGAACTCTCCGACATCGCCTGGTTCACCCCGCACGGCGAGGAGATGCGGGCGCGGGACTGGCAGGCGCAGCACGCGCGGGCGCTGACCGTGTTCCTCAACGGGGAGGCGATCTCCGAGCCGGGCTCGCGCGGGGAGCGGATCACCGACGACTCGTTCCTGCTGATGTTCAACGCGGGCGCCGAACCGCAGGACTTCACCGTCCCGGCCGGCCACGGGGCGCACTGGCGGCTGGTCGTGGACACGGCGCGGGCGGAGGTACTGCCACCCGGTACCGGGCCGCAGTACGCGGCCGGGGACCGGGTGGCCCTGACGGGACGGTGCCTGGTGGTGCTTCAGCGGCCGGCGTAGCCGGTCCCAGAGCCGGCGGCCGAGTCCTCCGGGGAGCCGGTGCGCTGGGCCGGGATGAACAGCTTCGGAGGGGCCGGGGCCGGGGCCCGGTCCGGGGCAGGGGCCTGGGGCCGGGCCGACGGCACCCGGGTGACGAGGGCGATGACCAGGCACAGCGCGGCCGCGCCCACCGCGACGGCGAAGGCCCCGGCGGGCCCGTACGACTCGGCGAGCCGCCCGGAGACGGCCAGCGCGGCGGCCTGCCCGGCCACCAGGGAGCTGGCGGCGAAGGCCATCGACTCGGCGAGCCGGGCGGGCTCCACCACCCGCTCGGTGAGCGCGAACGCGGTGATCAGGTGCGGGGCGTACGCGGCGCCGAGGACGGTGACGACCAGGTACAGCGGCCACAGGGTCTCGGTGAACAGCAGCGGCACGGAGAGGAGCAGCGCGGCGCCGGTGGCCACCCGCCAGCGCAGCCGCAGTCCGAAGCGGGCGGGCAGCGCGCCGAGCGCGAGGCCGACGGCGGCGCTGACGACGCCCATGGCCGCGTACACGATGCCGGCCTGGCCGGGGACGCCCAACTGCGCGGTGAGCGAGGCGATTCCGGCCTGACAGCCGCCGAACATGGCGCCCTGGAGGGCGAGGGAGCCGCGTACGGCGTGCACCACGCGGGGCTGCCGGGCGCGCAGGGCCCCGTCGGTCCGCTCCGGCGCGGGGGTCCCGGCCGTGACGGCGGCGGTCGGGTGCAGGGCGTACGCGGTGCCGAAGACGGCCACCAGGGCGGCGGCGCCGCCGAGGGCGACGGCCGGGTGCGCCACGAGCGCGGCGAGGCCGACGAGGGCCGGGCCGAAGACGAACGAGACCTCGTCGAGGGTGCCTTCGAGCGAGTGCACGGCGCCGACGGTCTTCTCGTCGGCCTTCGCACGGTGCGCGAGCGCGACGGAACGGGTGCGGGCGAGCGGCCCGATCAGGGGCACGGAGGCCCCGGTGACGGCGCCGATCGCGGCGAGCGGGGCGGTCGCGAGCCCGCCGAGGGCGCCGGCCACGAGCGCGCCGGTGGCGAGGGCGTTGGCGGCCGCCGCTGCGAGGACGACGGGCCGCTGCCCGTGGCGGTCGGCGAGGCGTCCGAGGAGGGGGCCGAAGACCACCTGGCCGGCGGAGAGGGTGCCGCCGACGATTCCGGCGGTGGCGAGCGAGCCGCTGGTCTCGGCGACCAGCAGGACGCTCCCGAACTGGGACATCGCGACGGGCAGTCGGGCGAAGAAGGAGACGAGCGGGAGTAGGGGCCCGGTCAGGGCGATGACGTGACGATAGGTACTGACGGTTCCAACCACTTGATCGACACTAACGCGGCGCAGTCACCCGGATGCATTGGGTAATGGCACGGAATCGTGCGGGCTGGGTACGTACGTTCTCATGAGCCTGGGGTATTCAATCAGCCAATCGGAATCCGGTGTTCAGACGCCGGTCGTTCCGGCGTCGACCTACCGTGTCCAGCTGGGCCCGCGCTTCACGTTCGCGGCGGCCGGGGCAGCCGTACCGTACCTCTCCTCGCTCGGCGTGTCACACCTGCACCTGTCCCCCGTGCTGGAGGCGGTGCCGGGCTCGGAGCACGGGTACGACGTCACCGACCACGCCAGGGTACGGGCCGAGCTGGGCGGCGAGCGGGGTCTGCGCGCGCTCGCGGCGGCCGCCCGGGCCCACGGGCTCGGGCTGGTCCTGGACATCGTCCCGAACCACATGGCGGTACCGGTGCCGCTGCGGCTCAACCGGCCCCTGTGGGAGGTGCTGCGGGAGGGGCCGCAGTCGCCGTACGCGCGGTGGTTCGACATCGACTGGGAGGGCGGCGGGGGGCAGGTCCTGCTGCCGGTGCTGGGCGGGGAGGACGAGGCCGGGAAGGGCCGGGTGGACCGCGGCGCGGGGGTGCTCCGGTACGGGGCGCACGAGTTCCCGCTGCGGGCGGGCACCGCCTCGCTGCCGATGCCGGAGCTGCTGGCCGCGCAGTGGTACCGGGCCGCATGGTGGCGCGAGGCCCGGACGGGGCTCAACTACCGCCGCTTCTTCACCATCTCCGACCTGATCGGGGTGCGGGTGGAGGACCCCGCCGTGTTCGCGGCGAGCCATGCCAAGGTGCTCCAGCTGGTGCGGGACGGGGTGGTGTCCGGCCTGCGGATCGACCACGTCGACGGGCTGGCGGATCCGGAGCAGTACCTGCGGCGGCTGCGGGCCGCGGCCGGGGACGGCTGCTGGGTGGTCGTGGAGAAGATCCTGGCCCGCCGGGAGCAGCTGCCCGCGTCCTGGCCGGTGGCCGGCACCACCGGGTACGACGCGCTGCACCGCGTCGACGGGGTGTTCACCGACCCGGCGGGGGCGGAGCGGCTGGCCCGCGCGTACGGGGAGTGCGGGGAGTCCGGGGGTGGCGCCGCCTCGTGGGAGGAGACCGCCGCGGCCGCGACGCGGGAGGTGCTGACCGTCGACCTGGCCGCCGAGCTGGCCCTGCTGGAGCGCTGGGCCGGGCCGGAACTGGCGGGCGGTGTACGGGAGTTGCTGCTCGCCTTGCCCGTGTACCGGACGTACCCGGGCGGCCCGGGGCCGTCTGCGGGGACCCTGGAGCGGGCCGCCGCGCGGGCGGGGGCCCGCGCGGTGGAGGGCGTACGGGCGCTGCTGCTGCGGGACCCCGCCTTCGCGGCGCGCTTCGCCCAGACCTCGGCGGCCCTGCGCGCCAAGTCCCTGGAGGACCGCGCCTTCTACCGGTGGGCGCCGCTGCTGTCGGCCACCGAGGTGGGCGGGGAACCCGGGGACCCGGCGGTGTCGGTCGCCGAGTTCCACGCGTACTGCGCCGGGCTGGAACGGGACTGGCCCGCCTCGGGGACGGTGCTGTCCACGCACGACACGAAGCGCAGCGCGGACGTACGGGCCCGGATCGCGGTGCTGTCGCAGGCCCCGGAGGCGATGGGGGTGGCGGGAGTGCCGGAGGGGGTGTCGAGGGCGGATCCGCGGCTGGCGTGGGTGGCCCGGCAGAGCGCGCTCGGGCTGGGCGGGGCGCCCGAACGGGAGTCCCGGCTTGCGGCGGCCCTGCTGAAGGCCGCGCGGGAGGCGGGGGTGTACACCTCCTGGACCGACCCCGACGAGGAGTACGAGGCGCGGATCGCGGACCTGGTGCCCCGGGAGGCGGTGGAGCTGCCGCCTGACCTGGCGGAGGCGGCCCGCGCCAACGTGCTGGGGATGACCCTGCTGCACCTGGCGATGCCGGGGGTTCCGGAGGTGTACCAGGGCGCCGAGTACGAGTACAGGGCGCTGGTCGACCCCGACAACCGCCGCCCCGCCGAGTTCCCCCGGGAGGCACTGGCCGCCCTGGACGCCGGCGCCGCCCCGGCGGACCTCCCGCGGGAGAAGCTCGCGCTGACGGCGGCCCTCCTACGGCTGCGCCGCGACCGGCCCGGGCTGTTCGCCGGGTACGCCCCCCTCGCCGCCCGGGGCCCCGCGGCCGGCCACTGCCTGGCCTTCACCCGCCCGCCCGGCCTCATCGCGGTGGCCACCCGCCTCTCCCACCGCCTGGCCGCGGCCGGCGGCTGGCGGGACACCGCCCTGGACCTGCCCCCGGGGCGGTGGGGGGTGGTGGGGGGTGCCGGGGGTGCGGGGGGTGCCGCGTACGAGGGGCGGGTGGTGCTTGCGGAGCTGCTGGAGGGGCTGCCGGTGGCGGTGCTGGTGCGGGGGCGGGGGCGGGGGTAGCGGGCTCCATGCCGTCCGGATCAGAGAAGGTTCGGGGTTTCCCGGCAGTCCCATCGTCCTTCCGTGTCGGGCCGGTCCCTCAAGGGCGCTCCCTCCGGTCGCGTCACTGCGTGATCGCCTTCGGCGACCCTTGACCGACCGGCCCGCCCCGGAACGCCGAAAGACTGCCGGGAAGCCCCCGAAGGAACGGTCACCGGGGGAGAGTCGGAGGGGCGGGTCCCTCAAGGAGCGGGCGGGGGGCCGGGCGCCGGCCGGCCGGGCATCCGGACCCCCACGTCTGCGATTCCGAGCCGGGGCCCGGCAACCCGCACGAGAGGTCGACCGGAGGGCTCTGGGGAGCCTTCGGGCGCCACAGATCGCTACGCGCTCCCCCCGGCTCGGCGGCCGGCCGCCGTCCGGGGCTGATTCCCGCAGCAGGGGACGAGCAGAGCAGCGAGGTCGGCGTCCAGGCGCAGCAGATCGCTACGCGCTTCTCCCCGCTCGGCGGCCGGCCGCCGTCCGGGGCTGATACCCGCACCAGAGGGCGAACAGGACGGCGAGGGAAGCGGCCGGTCAGGCGTTGCGGCAGAGGGCGGTGTCCACCAGGGCTTCGACGTGTTTGGTGGTCGCGCCGTCGGTCGGGTCGATGGTCACCGTGACGTTGGCGGCGGCGCGGCCGTCTTCGGTGACTCCGCCACGGGTCTCGTAGCCGGTGATGTCGCCGCCGTGGCCCCAGTAGACGCCGCCGCACGACAGCGGACGGCTCATCAGGCCCAGGCCGTAGCCGGCGCCCGTGTCGCCGAGGGGGACGGTGGTGCGCATCTCGGCGAGCTGGGCGGGCCGGAGGAGGCGGCCGGTCAGGAGTGCGGTGAAGAACCGGTTCAGGTCGGAGTTCGTCGAGATCATCTGGCCCGCGGCCCAGGCCGCGGAGGGGTCGATGTCCGTGACGTCGCGCACCGGCGCGCCCGGCGCGTCCTGGTGGTGGCCCGCCGGGTGGGGCTCCCGGATGGTGGTGTCGCCGGGCGCCGGGAAGTAGGTGTGGCGCAGTCCGAGGGGCCGGATGACGCGCTTGTCGATCTCCTCGCCGAGGGGGCGTCCGGTGACCCTCTGGACGATCAGGCCCGCCACCACGTAGTTCGTGTTGCTGTAGGCCCAGCCGGTGCCCGGGGGGAAGGCGGCCTTGTGCCGGAGGGCGATGTCGAGGACGTCGCGGGGTTCGAGGTACCGGCGGCCGAGGATGTCGTCGGTGACGTCCGCTTCGTAGTCGGGCAGTCCGCTGGTGTGCTGGAGGAGCTGGCGGACGGTGATCCCTTCGCCCGGTACGAGTCCCGGGAGGTAGGTGTCGACCGGGGTGTCGAGGCCGATCCTTCCTTCGCCGACCAGCTGGAGCACGACCACGGCGGTGAAGGTCTTGGTGTTGCTTCCGATGCGCACGTGTCCCTCCTCGGCGCCGGCGGTGTAGGTGCGGGTGCGGCCGTCGCGGCCCGTCACGGCGGCAAGTGCGCCGGGGAGGTGGTCGGTCCGGACGAGGGCGTCCAGGCCTTGCCGGACCGGGTCCGGGCGGGGGGCGGCCGTCGCGGACGTGGCCAAGAGGGCGGTGATCGCGGCGGCGGCGGCCGCCACCCGCAGGAAGGTGCTTCGCTGGGGCATGGGTCAACTCCTGCGCAATGGTGGGGAGATTGGTTGTATGCCCAGCATTTCCGGGTTCGGCTGTCCCTGGCGATCCTGCTGTCCGGATGGTGGGGGTGGGGTTGTCCCCCCGCCGGGCCTGACCTCCCTCGGGGGAGGTCAGGCCCGGGGTGGTCAGTGCCAGGTCTGGTAGGGGCTCTTCTGGGCGTGGGTACCGCACGGGAAGGTGCGCAGGTGGTGCTGGGGGCTGTCGTCCAGGCACAGGCCGGTCGCCTGGTTCCTGAACTCGACTGCTCCGTCCGGGTAGCGGTGGACGATCCAGCTCTCGTCCTTGGCCTTGTCACACGGCTGCGCCGAGGCGGTGCCGCGCGGGTGGTCGGTAAGGCAGAGGCCGGTCTTGCGGTTCCTCAGCTCGCGGGTGCCGTCGGCCCACTGGTGGACGTTCCACTTCTGGTGGTCGTTGCCCAGGCAGGCGTAGGTGCGGACACCGGCGTCACTGTCGTCGAGGCAGGCGGAGGTCGCGCCGTTGCGGAAGGTCTGGACGCTGTCGAGGGAGGCGGCCTCCGTGGTGGTGGCCGTGAGCAGGGTGGTGGCGAGCAGGATGCCCGTCAGGACGGTCGTACGGGTGAGGCTCATGGCGGTGCTCCTCGGTCAGTTGGTGATGTTGACGGGGCGGTAGGCGTGGTAGCCGTCGCGGCCGTTCACGCCGTACGAGTGCTGCTTCCAGCGGGTGCCGACGCCGCCCGCCTGCTCGTAGGACTTGTAGGCGGTGTGCGCGCCGTTCGCCCAGCCGTCGAAGATGACGACGTGGCGAAAGTCGGCGCTGTCGCTGTCGGCCTTGATGACCAGGTCGCCGGGGGCCAGGTCCTTCATCGCGATGCGCCGGGTGAAGCCGTCCTTCTTGAGGGAGACGGTGTTCGGGCCGGGCTTGCGCAGGCCGAGGGTCATGGAGACGTAGCCCGAGCAGTCCTGCCGGTAGCCGTCCTTCCAGTGCTTCTTCTGGCTGTAGGGCACCGGGCGGCCGTTGTTGGCGGTCAGCCAGGTCTTGGCCCGGGCGATGACCTCCGCCCGGCTGACGCGGGGTGCCGCCTCGGCCTGGACGGTGGTGGCCGCGGGGGCGGTGGGCGCGGTCAGGGCGAGGGAGCCGAGAGAGAGGATGGTGGTCAACGCGGCCGTGGCCACGCGGCGGGTGAGGTTCAAGGACATGCCCGTTCTCCGTTTTCCGGCAGGGGAATGCGCCGGTCCGGCGCTGATGGGGTTCGCCGCTCACTCGACTGGGAGCCGGCTGGTGCCGAGTCTGCGGGGGTCCGGCGGGGCCTCGCAACGGTGTCCCGTTTGCTTCGCCCGAGTCGGGATCCCTAACCTTCTGACCTGCTGGGACATGACCATCCCGGGACAGGGGCGAGCATGGCGGACGTCGACGGGCGCAGCCCGGGGCAGCAACTGGGTGGTGCGCTGAAGGCTCTGCAGCAGCGGTCCGGCCGTACGCTGCGCTCCCTGGAGTCCGAGGTGATGATCAGCGACTCCTCGCTCTCCCGCTACCTGCGCGGGAGCACCGTCCCGCCGTGGAACACCGTCCGGGACCTGTGCCGGGCGCTGGGTGCCGATCCCGCGGAGTACCGGGCCCTGTGGGAGGCGGCCGACCGCAGCCAGCCCGCGCCGCCGCCGGCTCCGCCGCCCCGGGCCGCCCCGTGGTGGCGGGGCCGCTGGACCTGGCCGGCGGGAGCCGCCCTGGCCGGGCTGCTCCTGGGCGCGGGACTGTGCCGGCTCCTCCTGTGGCCGCCGGAACCGGCTCCCGAGGAGCCGCGTGCCGGGGCCGCGGCGGCGTCGAACGACGTGGTCCGGATCTTCGTCAACCGCTCCACGGGCACTTGCCTGGACCACAGCCTCGACCAGGGCCTGCGCTCCTTCCCGCCCAACGGCATGAGCTACCAGCGCTGGACCTTCCACCCCCTCCCGGACGGCACCGGCACGCTCAGGAACCACGCCACCGGCGCCTGCCTGGAGGGCGACGACACGGGCCTCAGTGCCCGCTCGTGCGGCAAGTCCCCGTCCCAGAGGTGGAAGGTCACGGCGTGGGCCGACGCGTCGGTGGAGGTCAGGAGCGCCGGCACCGGCCAGTGCCTGGACGACGGCCCCGGTGGCCTGCGCGCCCGCCCCTGCGACCGGTCGGACCGCCAGAAGTGGGGCTGACTTCCGCCTTGTCCCCGCCCGTCCGCCGGTCGATGGTGGACCGATGCTGGGATTCCTTCTCGAACTCGTCGGCGGGGCGGTGCTGTCGTGGGCCGACGAGCGCCGCAGGTCCCGGAACCGGGGCCGGGCGGCCGCCCGGGGGGAGCGGGTCGGCTTCCCCGCCTGCGTCCTGGGCGACCGCTCGTACTGCCGCAACCAGGCCCTGGTGCACCTCTGGGTCTCGGGCCCGAAGCTGCACGTGACGCCCACGGAGTTCCCGGAGCTCCACCGCAGCCGGATCCCGGCGCTGCGCCTGGTCCGGGTCCGGCCCAAGGACCGGCACGCCGACTCCCGGCTGGTGCACTTCGGCTGGGAGGTGGCCGAGTGCCGTGACGGGGACAGGACCGTCCTGATCGGATGCGCGCCGGATTCCATGCAGCTGCTGCGGGCCGCCCTGGCGGCCGGCTGAGGCCGGATGTCCGGAAACCGACCACCCCCCTCCGGACTTCGTTAGGTTCACTACATGCCTTCTACACTTTTGATCGGATACGAACCCCAGGCGATCCCCGGTATCGACGGATCGGCCCTCCAGGCGGCTCTCGACGCGGAGATGGCCCGGTTCGGGGAGCACGGCATCGACGCGGCCATGGAGCTGGTCGTCCACGACGAGCAGGTCGAGTCCACCCTCGTCGCCGCGCTGACCAGGAAGCCGTGGGACGTGGTGATCGTCGGCGGCGGGATCCGCAAGTCCGAGCACCTGCTCCCGCTGTTCGAGCTCATCGTGAACCTGATCCCCCGCCACGCACCGCAGGCCGCCATCGCGTTCAACTCCACGGTCGGGGAGCTCCTGGAGGCGGCCCAGCGCCGCCTGTGAGCCGGCCGCCGACATCCAGGCGCGGATATCAGCCCCGGACGGCGGCCGGCCGCCGAGCCGGCAGAAGCGCGTAGCGATCTGTGGCGCCCGAAGGCTCCCCAGAGCCCTCCGGTCGACCTCTCGTGCGGGTTGCCGGGCGCCCGGCTCGGAATCGCAGACGTGGGGGTCCGGATGCCCGGCCGGCCGACGCCCGGCCCCCCGCCCGCTCCCTGAGGGACCCGCCCCTCCGACGCTCCCCCGGTGACCGTTCCTTCGGGGGCTTCCCGGCAGTCCTTTGTCTTTCCGGGGCGGGCCGGTCGGTCAAGGGTCGCCGAAGGCGATCACGCAGTGACGCGACCGGAGGGAGCGCCCTTGAGGGACCGGCCCGACACGGAAGGACGATGGGACTGCCGGGAAACCCCCGAACCGTCCCCGAGGCCGCCCAGCCGGAACCCCGCCTCCCCACCCCCCAGCGGCACACACATTCGACCCCCGCGGAGCAGTAGCCGGCCGGTGTGGCGGGCATGGGCACCATGTGACCCTCCTCCCTGACATGCGCTACCCCACCCCGCACGAACTCGCCCTGGCCGGCCGGGCGCTGGCGGAAGAGCACCCCGGGCGGGTGCGGATGCGGCAGGCCGGCGTCTCCCGGGGCGGGAAGCCGCTCTGGCTGCTCTCCGTCGACGGGCGGCGCGGCCGGCCCGGGGAGGTGCTCGTCGTCGCCGGGGCCCATGCCAACGAGCCCGTCGGCGGGGCGACCGCGCTGGACCTCGCCCGGCGGGTGATCCGGGCCGGGGGCGGCGGGGCGGGCTGGCACTTCCTGCTCTGCGCCGACCCCGACGGCGCGGGCCTGCACCGCACGCCGCGCCCGTACTCCCTGCTGGACTACCACCGCGGCTTCTACCGCCCGCCCGGGCCGGAGCAGCCCGAGTGGGCGCCGTCCTTACTCCCCCCGGACCGGCTCCCGCCCGAGACGCGCACCCTGACCGCGCTCCTCGACGAACTCCGGCCCGCCCTGCAGGTCTCCCTGCACGGTACGGACCTCGGCGGGTCCTGGGTCCAGCTGACGCGCGACGTGCCCGGGCTCGCCGAGCCCTTCGGGAAGTCGGCCGCCGAGCTGCGGATCCCGGTGGAGACCGGGGCCTCCGACGCCGCGGGCTGGGGTTCCCCCGGGCCCGGGATCTTCGTGATGCCGCGGGACGGGAGCGAGGACACCCGGCGCAGCACCTGGTGCCACCGCCACCGCGGGACCACCGCGATCGTCGAGGTGCCCATGTGGGCCTCCGACCTGGTGGACGACCCCGCCCCGCACCCCGACCCGCGGGGCGCCCTGCGCGTGCTGGCGGAGCGGCTGACCGGCGAGGCGGCGCGGGTGGCGGGGCTGCGGGAGGGGGTCCCTGGTGACGGGCCCGGCGCCGCCGCGCTGCTGCGGGCGGTGGACTGGACGCTGGGGCTGATCCCGGACGTCGCCGCCGCGTGGACGGGACCCGGGGTGCCGGCGGAGGCCACCACGGCCTCCCTCGGCAGCCTCGACGCCTTCGGGCGGCGCCTGACGCTGCGCGCGGCGGCGATGCTGCTGCGCGTACTGCGGGGCCAGGCGCATCCGGCGGCGCCCGGCCTGGACCGCCTGGTGACGGAGTGGTGCGAGGAGTTCTCGGCCCGCTTCCGGGCGCGCTGGGTGCCGGTGGCCACGCAGGTGGAACACCAGTCCCGGACGGTCCTGGCCGCGTACCGCTGTCTTCAGACCGGCCAGGCGTAGCGGCGCTTGGGGCGGCCCGCGGCGCCGAGGCGGTCGTAGAAGCGGATCGCGCCCTCGTTCCAGTCGGGGGTCTGCCACTCGACGTGTTCGAGGCCCTGTTCGCGGGCGAGGCCGGCCACGGCGTCCATCAGGGCGGCCCCGAGGCCGTGGCCCCTGGCCTCCTCGGCGAGGTAGAGGCAGTCCATGTGGAGGTAGTGGCGGGCGTCCCAGAACGCGAACTCCTCCGAGCAGGCGGCGTATCCGGCCACCGTGCCCCCGGGGGTCTCGGCGAGCAGCACCCACAGCCGGGCGTCCTCGGCGAACAGCCGGGGGCCGAGCCGGTCGGCCAGGCCGGCCGGGCGGGCGGCCGACTTCTCGTACGCGACGTGCTCGTGGATGAGCTCGGTGAGGCGCGGGAGGTCTTCGGGGCGGGCGGGGCGCACGATGCCGGTGTGATCCATGAGGGCATCCTGCCGGGCCCCTGGCCGGGGTGAAAGCGGGCCGGGGGCCGGAGCGCAAGCCCGCCCGCCACCGGAACCACCCCCGGCCCGAACCTGGCCCGGCTCGGGCTCGGCCTCGGGCTCCGGCTCCGGCTCCGGCCGCTCAGTCCTGCGAGAGCCGGAAGCTCATCCGCCCGAACCCCACCTGGTCGCCCGGCCGTACGACCGCCGCGCCCGTCACCCGGCGCCCGTTGACGGTGGTGCCGTTGGTCGAGCCGAGGTCCCGCAGCAGCCAGGTCCCGTCCCGCATGCTCAGCTCGGCGTGCGCCCGCGAGACGGTCTCGTGGCTGAGGCGCAGCCCGTTGCCCGGGTCGCGGCCGATCCGCAGGGGGCCGGCGGCCGGGTGGGGGAAGAGCAGTTTGGGCAGGCGTTCCACCTGCCAGGCCCGGCGCACCCCGGCGGAGACGGCCGACGCGCGGCCGACCCAGCCGAACAGCCGGTTGGTCCAGGGGGCTTCGGGTCCGAGCGGGCCCGGGCGCGTGTGGAGGTCGGCGAGGAGGGGTGCGAGGTCCTCGGAGCGCCGGGCGACCAGCGCGAGCTCCATGCGCCGCAGGAAGGTGTCGTGCGACAGCTTCCCGAGGGCCGCACCCTCCCTGAGCTGGCCCAGCGCCCGGTCCCGCTCCGCGTCGGAGAGCCGCGGGGCGGGGTAGGCGGGGAACTCGAAACTCGACGTCACAGGGTGATTGTCGGCCCGTCGGGTGCGGAGTGTCCAGAACTCCCCCGCCGGGCCCGGAATGATGGGCACGATACGGGCACGATTACGCATGCTGGACACCGCCGGAGACGAGGGGACCGTCCGTGCAGTTCGAGGTGTGGGCACCGCTGACAGGTCGGGTCGCCATGCGACTGAACGACACCACCTACGACATGGCCCCCGACCCGGCCCCGGGCCGCTCCGGCTGGTGGGTGGCCGAGGCCCCGGCGGCCGACGGCGACCGGTACGGGTTCCGGCTGGGCGACGATCCGGTGGTCCGGCCCGATCCGCGCGGCAGGCGGCTGCCGGACGGTACGGAGGGCCTGTCGGCGGTGGTGGACCTCACCGCCCTCACCCCCCACGTGCCCGCACCGCACGTGCCGCTGCAGGACGCGGTCCTGTACGAGCTGCACGTCGGCACCTTCACCCCCGAGGGCACCTTCGAGGCCGCGGCGGCCCGCCTGGGGTACCTGGCCGGGCTGGGTGTCACGCACGTGGAGCTGATGCCGGTGTGCCCCTTCCCGGGCCGGCACGGCTGGGGGTACGACGGGGTGGCGCCGTGGGCGGTGCACGAGCCGTACGGGGGCCCGGCGGGTCTGGCGGCGTTCGTGGAGGCCGCGCACGCGGCCGGGCTCGGGGTGGTGCTGGACGTGGTCCTCAACCACCTGGGCCCCTCCGGCAACCATCTCCCCGCCTTCGGCCCGTACTTCACCGACACCCGCCACACGCCCTGGGGCGCGGCGGTGAACCTGGACGCGCCCGGCTCGGACGAGGTCCGGGCGTACCTGATCGGGAGCGCGCTGGCCTGGCTGCGGGACTACCGGATCGACGGGCTGCGGCTGGACGCGGTGCACGCGCTGGCCGACGGGCGGGCGCTGTCCTTCCTGGAGGAGCTGTCGGCCGCCGTGGACGCGCTGGCGGCGGAGACCGTGCGGCCGCTGTTCCTGATCGCCGAGTCCGACCAGTGCGACCCGCGGCTGACGACCCCGCGCGCGGCCGGCGGCCTGGGGATGCACGCGCAGTGGAACGACGACTTCCACCACGCCCTGCACTGTGCGCTGACCGGTGAATCGCAGGGCTACTACGCCGACTTCGCCGAGGCGCCGCTCGGCGCCGTCGCCAAGACCCTGACGCGGGCGTTCTTCCACGACGGCACCTGGTCCTCCTTCCGGGGCCGCACCCACGGCCGGCCGGTGGACCGCCGCCGCACCCCCGCGCACCGCTTCCTCGGCTACACCCAGACCCACGACCAGGTCGGCAACCGGGCCCTGGGCGACCGGCTGTCGGCCTCCTGCTCCCCCGGGCTGCTGGCGTGCGCGGCGGCGCTGGCGCTGACGGGGCCGTTCGTGCCGATGCTGTTCATGGGCGAGGAGTGGGGGGCGGGCACGCCCTGGCAGTACTTCACCGACCACCCCGACCCGGAACTCGCCGAGGCGGTGCGCAGCGGCCGGCGCCGGGAGTTCGCGGCGCACGGCTGGAAGGCCGAAGAGGTCCCGGACCCGCAGGACCCGGCGACCCGGGACCGGTCCTGCCTGGACTGGGCGGAACCGGAACGGGAGTCGCACGCCTGGCTGCTGGAGTGGTACCGGACCCTGATCCGGCTGCGCCGCACCCACCCGGACCTGCGTGACCCGGACCTGGCGGCGGTCCGGGTCGCGTACGACGAGGAGCGCCGCTGGCTGACGTTCCGGCGGGGGGAGGTGCGGGTGGTGGTGAACCTGTCGACGGAGTCGGTGACGGTGGCGCTGGGCCGCAACGGGGTGCGGGTGCTGGCGTCCTGGGAGCCGGTGGAGCATCCGGGTCCGGACGGGCGGATCCACGTGCCGGGCGAGTCGGCGGTGGTCCTCGGGCCGTAGGGCTATCCCACGACGGCCATCTCGCGCGGCGCGTTGTTCAGGCGGCGGCCGCCGTCCGCGGTGACGGTGACGATGTCCTCGATCCGGACGCCGAACCGGCCGGGCAGGTACACGCCCGGCTCCACGGAGAAGCACATGCCGGGGACGAGGGGCTGCTCCTCGCCCTCGACCATGTACGGCGGTTCGTGGGTGGTGACGCCGATGCCGTGGCCGGTGCGGTGGATGAAGCGTTCGCCGTAGCCGAACTCGGTGATCACGGCGCGGGCGGCCCGGTCGACGTCCTGGCAGCTCGCGCCGGGCCGGACGGCGGCGAAGCCGGCCTGCTGGGCCGCGCGGACGATGTCGTGGACGCGCTGTTCCTCGGGGGTGGGCTCGCCGACGTGGACGGTGCGGGAGATGTCGGAGCCGTAGCCGTGCTTGAGGCCGCCGAAGTCGAGGACGACCATGTCGCCGTGCCGGATGACGCGTTCACCGGCCTCGTGGTGCGGGTTGGCGCCGTTGGGGCCGGAGCCGACGACGGTGAAGTCGACCTGGGAGTGGCCGTGTACGCGCAGCAGCCCGGCCAGGTCGGCGGCGACCTCGCTCTCGCGGCGGCCGGCGAAGGGGACGTGGAGGATCTGCGCGTAGGCGGCGTCGGCGGCGGCTCCGGCGGCCGCGAGGCGGGCCAGTTCCCGTTCGTCCTTGACGGCGCGGAGCATGGGCAGGGCGTCGGTGAGCGGGGCGTAGGTGGTGGCGGGCAACTCCCTCTGCAGGCCGAGCAGGTGCAGGGCCCAGGTGTTGTCGCTGACGCCGAAGCGGCCGCTGACGTCGAGGAGCGGTGCGGCGACCCGGTAGGGGTCCTTGCCGTCGGTCCAGTCGCGCAGGTTCAGGGCGTCCGCGCCGGGTGCCTTCGCCGCGTCGGGGGCCTCCAGGGCGGGCACGACCAGTACGGGGTCCTGGCCGGCGGCGAGGACGAGCAGGGTGAGCCGTTCGGTCTCGGCGGTCGGGCGGTAGCCGGTGAGGTGGGTGAGGTCGGGGCCGGGGGCGATGAGGAGCCCGGCGAGTCCGGCGTCGGCGGCGCTCTGTGCGGCGGCGGCCATCCGGGCGGCGTAGTCGGCGGTGGTGAAGGCCTCGGGCTCGGCGTGGGCGGCCGGGTCGGGAGTCGGTGTGGTCATGAGGGGGATCCTGCCGTGAGGCGTGCGGCGAGCGCAGCGGCCGCGCCGGACGGTCCGGCGGGTGCGACGAGCTCCGTACGGTGCACGAGGCGGGGTGCGGCGAGCGGTACGGCGGTCCCGGCGCGGGCGGCCTCGGCGACGCGGCGGGGCAGCAGGGCGAGGCCGTGGCCGGCGGCGGCGAGGGCGCACAGGGCGTGCAGGTCGGTGCCGTCGTAGCGCAGGGCGCGGCGTCCGGTGGTGAGCGGCAGCCCCACGTCCGGGGCGTCGAGCCAGCGGGCGTCGGCGAGGTCGTCGAGCCGGACGGAGTCCCGGGCGGCGAAGGGGTGTCCGGCGGGGAAGAGGACGGCGAGCTCCTCCTCGCCGACGCCGGTGACCCGCAGCGGGGCCACGTCGGGCAGCCGCAGCGGGTCGCTCGGGGCGGCGAGCCCGTCGACGAGCGTGACCCGCAGCGGGGCCACGTCGGGCAGCCGCAGCGGGTCGCTCGGGGCGGCGAGCCCGTCGACGAGCCCGAGGTCGCAGTCCCCGGCGGCGACGGCGGCGGGCACCCGGGCCGGGGGCAGGACGCGCAGGGTTACGCCGGTGGCGGGCAGGGCGGCGAGCAGCCGGGGGCCGGCGGCGGCGAGCGGGGAGGCGGCGAGGGTGATCCGGCCGGGCGGGGCGGCGGCGAGGCGCAGGACGTCGGCGCGGGCGGCGTCGAGCCGCAGCAGCAGCGGCCGGGCGTGCTCCAGCAGGCGGGCGCCGGCCGGGGTGGGGGCGACGGGCCGCCGGGTGAGCAGTTCGGTGCGCAGGTCGGCTTCGAGGGCGGCGATGTGCTGGGAGACGGCGGACTGGGTGTAGCCGAGTTCGCGTGCGGCGGCGGAGAAGGAGGCGAGGCGGGCGACGGCGGTGAAGGTGCGCAGGAGGTGCGGGTCCATGCCCCGCAGGATGCCAGCGGTGCCCGTCGACGCCGCCCATCAGCGTTGCTTATCGACGGTCCGGGAACAATCGTTGGCGTTGAAGCGGGAGCGGGCCACAGGATGATCCGCATGACCACTTCGCAGCGGGCTCGCATCCCGTCCACCGCCCGGATGACCGTCGCCCGGATCGCCCTCGTCGGCGACCGCTCCCCGCACGTGGAGTCCCACACCCGGATCCCGCTCCTCCTCGACGCGCTGGCCGAGCGGGAGGGGCTGGTGCTGGACGCCTGCTGGATCCCGACCGCGGCGGCGGAGGCGGAGGCCGCGGCGGGGACCCTGGCCGGGTTCGACGCGGTGTGGGTGCTGCCGGGCAGCCCGTACGCGAGCGAGGCGGGGGCGCTGGCGGCGGTGCGGGTGGCCCGGGAGGAGGGCGTCCCCTTCCTCGGGACGTGCGGCGGCTTCCAGCACGCGCTGCTGGAGTACGCACGCCACGTGTGCGGGCTGGCGGGGGCCGCGCACGCCGAGAACGACCCGGGGGCGGAGGACCCGCTGATCGCCCCGCTGGCCTGTTCGCTGGCCGGGCACGAGGCGCTGGTGCGGGCCGAGCCCGGTTCGCTGGCCGAGTCGGCGCTCGGGGCGGAGCGGTCGACGGAGCGCTACCACTGCCACTACGGTCCGGCGCCCCGCCACCTGCCGGTGCTCGCCGCGCACGGGCTGCGGCTGTCGGGGCACGACGAGGACGGTGCGGTGCGGATGGCGGAGCTGCCGGGGCACCCGTTCTTCCTGGCGACCCTCTTCCAGCCGGAGCTCGCCGGGGACGGCTCGCGTCCGCATCCGGTGGTCCGGGCGCTGGCCGTCGCGGCGGTCGCCCGCGCCGCGGCCCGCGCCGAGGGGGCGCTCGCGGCCGGTGCCCGGGCCGCCGGATAACCCGTCGCGGGACCACCCCGCGGATCGGCTATGCTGTGCATGCACAACGAACGGGCGGTCCGCCGCCCTTCGTGGTGGGTGTAGCTCAGCTGGTAGAGCACCTGGTTGTGGTCCAGGTGGCCGCGGGTTCAAGTCCCGTCACTCACCCTTTCGGTCCCGTAGGGGGTACGAGGTTCGCCTCGTACCCCCTACGGGCTTTTCCGGGGCCGGGTACAGGTCCGGATCAGCCGCGCAGGAAGGCCTCCACCTCCGTGACGAAGGCCACCGGGGTCTCGTGGGGCGGGTAGTGGCCGGCGCCGGGGATCGTGACGATTCTGCAGTTCGGGTACGAGGCCTGCCAGGTGGCGCGCATCACCTCGGCCGTCAGGGCCAGGTCGTACTCGCCGACCAGGACGAGCACCGGCACGGTGCTGCCCTTGATCTCGGAGGACAGGTCGCGGGTCTGCCAGTCGGCGAGGTAGCCGGCGAAGGCCTCGGGGCGGGAGACGTCGAGGGAGTGGCCGACCATGCGCTCCAGCCAGTGGCGGCTCGCCCGGTTGCCGGTGACCAGGTCGAGGATGGTCCGCCGGTTGGCGGGGTCCTCGGCGGCCCCGTAGAAGAGGGCGTGGGTCGCCTCGTCCATCGGGTACGGCCCGGCGGGGACGGGGGTGAGCCCGATCAGCTTCTCGACGCGCTCGGGGGCGCGGGCCAGCACCTGCTGGGCGGCCTTGCCGCCCATGGAGTGGCCGAGCAGGGAGAAGGTGTCCCAGCCCAGCTCGTCGGCGAGGGCGAGGACGTCGTCGGCGATCTCGGGGAGGCCGTAGCGGCCGGGGACGTCCCGGCGATCGCCGTAGCCGCGGTAGTCGAGGAAGGCGTACGAGAACCCCTGCGGGTCCAGGTAGTCGAGCACGGAGCCCCAGTTGGCGGAGGTCCCGAACCAGTCGTGCAGCACGATGACGCGGACGGGTCCGGTGCCGATCCGGCGGTGGGCGATGGCCATGCGTTCTCCCTCGGTGACGGGGGTGGTGGAAAACCGACGCCGTACGTTCTGCCCATCCGGCCTACGATCACACCGTGCCGACGAAACCGCCCCGCAAGCCGCTCACCATCGGGGACTTCACGCGGGCCGACGGGGCCCGCCACCCGCACCACCCGAAGAGCTACGAGGTCAGCGACCAGGCCGAGATCCGCGAGGTCCGGGCCGTCCGGCGGATCGGCCGGCAGCGCGCCGCGGCCGCGACCGGAGCCGGGGCCGGGGCCGCCAAGGGCGTCGTCTTCTGCTCGTGCGGGGACGACGACGGGACCGCGCACCCCACCCCCGAGTCCAACCGGCTGCTCGACCCGCTCTCCCCCGAGGGCATCCCGGCCCGGCACCGGGCCCGCTGGGCCGCGGCCGCGCCCGAGGGGCTGCGGGAGTACGCCGAGGCCCTGGCCCGGGGCGAGGAGGAGCCGGCCCCGCCGCGCGGGGTGTCGTACGCGGTCGTCTTCGGCTGGCTCGGCGCCCCCCGCGCGGAGCCCCGCGACGCGGCCTGGCTGCTCGCCGAGCGGGCACCCTGGCGGCTGCTGGCCGGGGTCGGTACCGAGGAACTCGCCTGGGCGGTGCGGCAGACGGACCGGGCGGGGCTGGAGGGGGCGGTGCGGTTCTTCGCGAGCGAGGAGTTCACCACCCGCCACCCCAAGCGCCGCCGGGTCCCCGACACCGCCCGCGACCTGCTGCTCCGGCACGCCCGCAGCCACCGCCCCTCGGACCTGGCAGTCCTGGAGCGGCGGCTGCTGCGCACACCGGACGACCGGATCAGACGGTCTTGATCGCCGGGTCCGAGACGCTCGGCGCGCCCGTCTCCACGTGCCCCGCGAAGCGGCGCAGGAAGGTGGTGTCGGCGTCCGAGACCACGGAGACGTCGTACCAGCGGCCGGAGGCGCGCAGGTCGACGGTGTGGGAGACGGTGGCGCCCGGGTTGACCTTGAAGGTCTGGGCGGCGCCGCCGTAGGAGTTGGTCACCGTGAGGTTCACCGCGGCGGTGCCCCCGTTGACCAGGGTCAGGGCCAGGTTGCCGGTGGTGTCCGCGTGGCGGGCCGTGACCTCGGGGCCGGCCTTCTTCGCCGGGCCCTTCCAGGTGCGCAGGAAGCCGTTGGGGCCCCAGACCGTGAGGTCGATCTTGTTGCCGGTGGAGCTGCTGGTGCTCCAGGTGTCCGAGAGGGTCTTGCCCGCCTCGACCGTGTAGGGCCAGGGGCCGTCCGTACGGTTGCCCGAGCGGCTGTGGAAGTGGGCGCCGAGCTTCGGGCCGGAGGAGAAGGTGAGCGTGAACTTGCCCGTGGAGACGGTGCGGGCGCCGTCCACGTAGGGGCTGTAGCCGAGCGCGCGGGCCGGCTTGGAGCCCGCCTCCTGCTTGGGCAGGGTGCCGGTGGCCGGCACGGCCGGGGTGTAGGACGGGTGGCGGTTCTTGTCCGGCGGGACGTAACCGGCCGTGGAAGGCAGCGCGGCGGGCGCGGCGTCGGCCAGGGTGAAGTCGAAGGCCGAGGTCAGGTCGCCGCAGACGGCGCGGCGCCACGGCGAGATGTTGGGCTCCTGCACCCCGAAGCGCTTCTCCATGAAGCGGATCACCGAGGTGTGGTCGAAGGTCTCGGAGCAGACGTAGCCGCCCTTGCTCCACGGGGAGACCACGATCATCGGGACGCGCGGGCCGAGCCCGTAGGGTCCGGCCGCGTAGCCGGAGACGCCCCCGGTGTACAGGTCGCGGGTCACGTCGGCCGTGGACAGGCCCCACGCCGAGGACGCCGGCGGGTACGGCGGGACGACGTGGTCGAAGAACCCGTCGTTCTCGTCGTAGGTGATGAACAGGGCGGTCTTCGCCCACACGGCCGGGTTCGCCGTCAGGGCGTCCAGAACCTGGGAGATGTACCAGGCACCGAAGTTGGTCGGCCAGTTGGCGTGCTCGCTGAAGGCCTCGGGGGCGGCGATCCAGGAGACCTGCGGCAGGGTGCCGTTCACCACGTCGGCGCGCAGCCGGTCGAAGTAGCCCTCGCCCGCCTTGGCGTTCGTGCCCGTACGGGCCTTCTCGTACAGGGGGCTGCCGGGCTGGGCGTTGCGGTAGCTGTTGAAGTACAGCAGCGAGTTGTCGCCGTAGTTGCCGCGGAAGGCGTCGTTGATCCAGCCCCAGTGGCCGGCCGCGTCCAGGCCGTCGCCGATGTCCTGGTAGACCTTCCAGGAGACCCCGGCGGCCTCCAGGCGCTCGGGGTAGGTCTTCCAGCCGTAGCCGGCCTCCTGGTTGCCGAGGACCGGTCCGCCGCCCGTGCCGTCGTTGCCGGTGTGGCCCGTCCACAGGTAGTAGCGGTTGGGGTCGGTGGCGCCGATGAAGGAGCAGTGGTAGGCGTCGCACACCGTGAAGGCATCGGCGAGCGCGTAGTGGAACGGGATGTCGTTCCGCGTCATGTACGACATGGTCGTGGCCGTCTTGGCCGGGACCCACTTGTCGTACTTGCCGTTGTTGTAGGCCTGGTGGCCGCCGGCCCAGTCGTGGTCCAGGCCGGTGAGGAACTGCATGCCGAGGTCCGCCACCTGCGGGTGGAAGGGCAGGATGTCCTTCGTGCCGTTCGACTGGTGGAAGACGGACTTGCCGTTGTCCTGGATGACCGGCCGCGGGTCGCCGAAGCCCCGGACGCCCTTCATGGAACCGAAGTAGTGGTCGAAGGAACGGTTCTCCTGCATGAGGACGACGACGTGCTCGATGTCCTGGATCGTGCCGGTGGTGCCCTGCGCCGAGATGGCGGCGGCCCGCGCGATGCTGTCGTTCAGCATCGCGACGGCGGCCGTGCCGCCGGCGATCTGCAGGAACCTGCGCCGGTTGAGTTCAGCCATGGGTGACGACCTCTAGGGGGGTGAAGGGGGATCGAGGGGCGCCCCAAGGACAGCGGTCCCGGGGTACCGGCCGGAGATCCCCGTCTGACGTCGGGCCGTACAGCGGGCGAACGGACGCCCCCGCGGACGGAACTCCCGGACGGCCCCGTTGTCTGCTGGAATGGCCTCCACACAGTGCGAACGGGGGGCGCAGCAGGATGGCGGGGAAGGTGAGGGGGCGTGCCGTGCGCTCCGCTGCCGGTACGGTACGGGCAACCACGGTCCGCACAACAGACCCTGACGTCACGTCAGTTCGGGTCGTGACGGGATCCGGCCGGGCGGGGGGCCGGGCGTGAACCTCCCCCAGCTGCACTATGCGGGCGGCCCCGAGGGCTCCGGCTTCACCTCCGTCACCCCGGGGGTGGGCGGGGAGCTGCTGCGCGAGGCGGAGCCGCTCCTGCGGTACGAGCCGCCGCTGCGGGCGCCGTCCGCCGGGTTCCCCGAGGCGCTGTCGCTGAGCGTGCTCTCCGACGGGAGCCGGCTGCTGTCGCGCGCGGTGCACACCGGTGCCGGCTTCGACTTCGACTCCGGGTACGGCGGCGGCCCCGGGGCCGGAGCCGGGGACGGCTTCCACGCGCACGCCGTGCACCTGCCCGGCCCCGCCGGGGCGGCGGGCCCCGCGCGGCCGCTGCCCGTCACCGCCTGGGGCTCCGCGCAGTGGGAGGAACGGACCCCGGCGGGCGGGCCGCCCCCGCCGCTGGAGCGGATACCCGCGCCCGGACGGCACGACCGGGCGGCGCTGGCCGCCTTCGTCGCCGACCGGGGGCCGTGGCTGGCGGGGTTCTTCGCCGATGTGCGGCGGGCCGTGGAGGAGCCGGACGCCCCGCGCCTGCTGCTGGTGGAGGAGGACAGCGCGGCCGTGGCCCGCTGGGTGATGCTGGCCTGCGGGGTGCTGCCGCACCAGCGGGGACAGTGGCTGACCTTCACCACGTACGCCCGGCGGCCGCTGCTCGCCCCGCAGCGGCTGGTCGGGGTGCTGCCCGGCAGCGTGCCGGCGGAGCCGTGGCCCTGGCGGGTGTACGGGGCCGCTGGGGCGGGCGTCCCCGGCGAGTGCGGGGACCTGTGGGCGCGGACCGCCTCGGCGGTGTGGCTGGCGGCGCGGCCCGAGCTGTTCGCACAGGTCAGGCGGCTCCCGGCGGAGCCGTACTCGGCGGGACCCCTGGCATCGCTGGCGCTGGCCGCAGGGATCCCGCTGGAGCCCGCGGCCCGGGAGGCGGCCGCCGAGTGGGACGGCACGGCCGGAGCGGGTTCCGGGGATGCCGGGCCCGCGGGGGCGACGGCGGTGCCGATGCCCGGGGCCGGGACCCCCGCGGCGGAACCCCCCGGGCCGGGAGCCTCCCCGGCACCCGGCCCGACGGCCGGGGCCGCCGGTACCGCCCGCGCCGGGACGGAGGCCGCCGGCGCCGCGACAGCCGGGCCGGGGGCGGCCGGTGCCGCCGGGGCCGGGGGGATCCGGCCCGCCGGGACGGGGTCCGCACCGGAGGCCACCGCCGGGAACCGGGCCGCACGCGAAGCCGCCGCCGGGAACCGGGCCGCACCCGACGCCACCCTCGGGAACCGGGCCGCACGCGAAGCCACCGCCGGGAACCGGGCCGCACCCGACGCCACCCTCGGGAACCAGGGCACACCCGACGCCGCCCTCGGGAACCAGGGCACACCCGACGCCACCCCCGGGAACCAGCCCGTGCCCGACGCCACCCTCGGGAACCGGGCCGCACGCGAAGCCGCCGCCGGGAACCGGGCCGCACCCGACGCCACCCTCGGGAACCAGGGCACACCCGACGCCGCCCTCGGGGGCCAAAGCGTCGTCGGCTCCGCGTCCGCCCCGGAGGCCGCGTCGGCGGCGGGGCGGGAGGCGCTGCCCGACGTGGCGCGGCGGCTGGCGCACGCGCTGATCACCGACCCGGACCGGGCGTACGGGCCGCGGGAGCGGGACTCGCTCGCGGAGCTGCCCGTGCTGCGGGCCCTCGTGCTGGACCGGCTGGACGCGCTCGCCGCGGGCGATCCCGCCGCCGGCGCCCGGCTGTTCGGGCGGACCGGGCTGCGGCTGGGCGCGGCGGAGGCGCTGCCGCACCTGCGGATGTGCGCCCGGGCCGCGCAGGCGGGCCCGGAAGCCGACGCGGACCGGGTCCTCGTACTGGAGGCCCTGCTGCGGGAGTCCGGGGTCTCCCTGTACGCCGAGCCGCTCGTGCTGCGCACCGGGATGCGGCTGGTCTGGGCCGGGCACCCGCCCGAGGCGGCCGAGGCCGGGCTGGTGCTGGCGACGACGGGTGCCGCCGTGCACCGGGACGCCGGGACCTGGGAGCTGCTCGCCCGGGCCGCCGCGGCGGCGCCCGCCGGGGACGGGGCGGCGGCGGACCTGGCGCCCGAGCTGCTGCGGCACTTCGGGGCGGAGCTGCCGGACGGGCAGCGTCCCGCGCTGCTGCTGTGGGAACTGGTCCGGGACCTGCGCGCGGGCGGCCCGGCCGGGGACGGCCTGCGCCGGGCCCTGGAGCTGGGGGCCCTGTCCCCGGAGCCGGGCGCGCGGGAGGCCGCGTACGCGGCGGTGGCCGAGCGGCTGCTCGCGCCGGACGGGCCCGACGAGGCGGGGCTGCGGGCCCTGGCGGGCTGCGAGGACCCCGAACTGCTGGCCGCCTACCGGCAGGCGGCCCGCTCCGCCCCGGTGGCGGAGCGGCTGCGGAGCGACCCTGGCCACCTCGCCTCCTGCTACGCCGCCTGGTCGGCGCAGCCGCAGGCCGGGCCGCTGTGGCGGGAAACCCGTACGGAGCTGCTCGAAGGGGTGCTGCGGCCGCTCGTACGGGAGCTGCCGGCGGCGCACCTGGCGGCGGCCGGCCGGGAGCTGGCCCGCCACGACGGCCACCGGGCGCGGGAGTTCAACGCCTGGCGGCGGACGTCCGCCGCCGACCGGCTGCGCGGCGCCCTGCGGGGGCTCATCCCCCGATCAGGGCGCTGATCTGCTGGGCGAGGGCCAGGCCGGCGCTGCCGGCACCCAGGCCGACGGTGATGGTCTCCAGGCTGCGCCGGACCAGGCCCGGTTCGGGGGCGCGCTGCTCCCGGCCGGCCTCTTCCAGTTCGCCGCGCAGGGTGTGCGCGGCGTCGATGCGCTCCGGGCCGGCGTCCCGGTCGGTGAGCCACCGGGCGAGTTCGGCGGCCAGCCGCAGGACCCGGGCGGCGTCCTCCTCCTCCCGCCCGATGTTGATCACGCCGTGGTCGCCGTAGTTGCCGGGACCGTTGACGTTCCCGTGGAAGTGGTACGTGCCCATGCGGGGCTCCTCGTCCGGAGTCGTGGGTGCGGGGCCGGGGTTCAGGGCTTGGCGGGGGCAGGAGCCGGGCCGGGGCCGCCGGGGGCCGGGGCGGGGCCGCCGGTCACCACGGTGCCGCCCGACCCGTAGTTGCCCGGGCCGTTGATCGGCCCCTGGAAGGTGTAGCTGTGGTGGTTGATGATCTGCTGCGCCTGGTCGAAGGAGCTGGTGTCGATGTTGTGGGCCTTCAGGAACCGCTCCGTCGCCGTGAGCACGCCCTGCTGGAGGCGCTGGAGGAAGTCCACCGCGTCGGTGCGCTCGGAGAACCCCACCCGCTTCCAGTCGCCCGCCTTGGCCCGGATGCTGTCCGTCGCCCCGTAGTCGAACTCGATGTGCCTCTTGTCGACGGTCCAGCGCTGCCACCAGAGCCGCAGCCCTCGCATGGCCCTTCCCCAGCCCTTGCCCAGCAGCCGGGCCGGCGACCGGAACAGGGCGGGCAGGAACCGGCGGCCGGTGAAGGTGAGCAGCGTCCACCAGCGCCCGAGCGCGTCCACGCTCAGGGTCCGCACCCGTTCGAAGTCCGTGCGCAGGGGCGGGACCACGTACGCGGCCACCTCCCAGGTGAGCCCGGGGTGCTGGAGCCGGGCCCGCAGGAAGAGGGTGGCGACGACCCGGCCGCCCTCACCGGCCCGCTCCAGGCAGAGGTACGTCCGTACCCCCGCGCCGGGCCGGACCAGTCCCGTCCGCACGCGCTCCGGCGGGACGACGGCCCGGGGACGCCGCAGCTGGTCGGGCAGCAGTTCCTCGCCCGCGTACTGGACCCGGGTGCCGAGCACGTACAGCCGTTCCTGCGTCCGCAGTCCTTCCAGCCCGGCGATGTTCCCCATCTCCCCGGCCACGAAGGCGTGCAGGTCGACCACGTCGAAGGGGACGATGGTCAGCGGGTCGCCGCCCGAGGGGGACGCGGCGGGGGTGCTGACGTCGATGGGCTGCCAGACGCGCGACTGGACCTCCACGCCGCTGCCGACGAACGGGCTGTCCCGCTCCGCGCTCTCGTGGTACGGAACCGCGTTGGCCCGCTCCTGCTCGCGCAGCCGGGCCTCCACGGCCGGGTCCAGCGGCGGGGCGAGCCCTTCCGGCGGGGTCGGGTCCGTGATCAGCTCCAGGGCCCGTGCCCGGGCCCGGCGTTCGGTGGCCAGCACCACGAGCCAGGCCGCGGCGAACGTGCCCGCGATGCCGGCCAGGGAGCGGCCCAGCAGCTCGCCCCGCTGCACCTGGATCCCGTAGCCGCCCAGGCAGACGAAGCCCGCGAAGAGGGCGAGCAGCCCGGTGAGGCAGGCGTCCCGCACCGTGGTGCGGCGCACCGCCGCCCGGGCGTGCCGGGCGACCGCCACCAGGCCGAGTCCCAGCGAGGGCCCGAGGGCCTCCAGCCGGTCCTCGGTGAGTTCGACGGCCGTCTCCAGCGCGAACTCCTCCTCCAGGTGGGCGGCCGCGCTCAGCAGCCGGGTCGAGGAGTCGTCCGCGTACAGGAAAGATCCGGGTAAGGCTCTGCCGTCCGCCATTTTCCCTCCCCCGTGGGTGGCCGGTCGGACCACGATACGGGGAGCGGTGCGCGGTGTCCCGGGGTTCGACGGCACCTTCTCTGGGTTGCCGAGCGGGGGTCCTACTCAGGTCCCCCACAAGGGAACTGAGCATCCGTACTCAGGTCCGGGCGCGGCCGGATCGCCATCGTGGGGGCATGTCCACACAGTCTTGTGATCCGCGGCCGCGCGTCGGCATAACCGCCGTCGGCAGCATGCTGCCCGAGGACGTGCTGTCCTCCGAAGAGCTCCAGCGGGAGGTGGCCCGGCGCAGCGGCCTGGCGCTGCCCGCGCGGCTCCTGACGCAGGCCACCGGGATCGTCTCGCGCAGGGTCGCCGCTCCGGGGGTGTACGCGTCGACGCTCGCGGTGGGTGCGGCGCGCCGGGTGCTGGAGGCTGCCGGGCTCGGCCCGCTGGACGTGGACCTGCTGGTCTTCGCCTCCGCCTCGCGGGACCTGGTGGAGCCGGCGACCGCGCACATCGTGCAGGCCGAACTGGGCTCCAGGGCGCACGCGGTGGACGTGACCAACGCCTGCAACAGCTTCGTCAACGGGATCGACCTCGCCCGGGGCATGCTCCTGGCCGGGCGGGCCCGGCGGGCGCTGGTGGTCACCGGGGAGACCCCGAGCCGGGCGGTGCGGATGGACCCGGCGGACTTCGCGGAGTTCCGCGCCGGTTTCGCCGGCTACACGTTCGGCGACGCGGGCGCGGCCGTCCTGCTGGAGGAGGTGGGGCGCGGCGGGATCCTGGACGTGGACAGTGAGACGCATTCGGAGCACTGGGAGGTCGGGGGCATCCCGGGCGGCGGTTCACGGCACCCGCGCGGGGACTCGTACACGTATTTCCAGGGGGACGGGCACGAGCTGCGCGGGGTGTTCGAGAAGGTGGGGACGGCGGTCATCGACCGGACGCTGCACCGGACGGGCATGGACTGGGACGGTTTCGCGAAGGTGCTGGTGCACCAGGTGACGGTGCCGTACCTGGAGCGGTTCGCGGAGCTGACCGGGGTGCCGGCGGAGAAGCTGGTGGTGACGGTGCCCGAGCTGGGGAACGTCGCGAGCGCGAGCATCGGGGTGCAGCTGGATCTGGTCTTCCCGGAGCTGGCGGCCGGGGAGCGGGTGCTGTTCGTGGGGCTGGGCGGCGGGATCAGCATCATGACGATGATCTGGGAGAAGTCTTGAAACCTCCCCTCCCTGAAGGGAGGGGATTCCTAGCTCACTTCGCCTGACCCCTGGCAGGGGGCAGGTCTTACAAGATCAGCACTAGCCGGGTTGAGACCAGCCCGGACGAGCATGACGCGGGCGGAGTTCCTGTCCCTGGGGGACACGGCTCCGCATGCGGTGCACGTATAGGTTCTCTCGGAGAGGGGGAGTGCGTGCTTGGTTCTCGCTCCGCACCGTGCGCAGTCCATGGTGGTGTGCGCGGGGTGTACCAGGTGCACGGTCCGGCCGTGCTTGCGGGCCTGCTCGATCAGCGCCGCCTTGACGGCGCCGATCGCCGCGTCGGCCGCCTTGCGGGCCATGGTCGACTTGGCCAGAAACTTCGGGCGGAAGTCCTCCACGGCGACGTGGTCGAAATCGCGGGCGACCGTCCTGGCCCACTTGTGTCTGGTGTCCTGCCGCTGCCGGGAGATCTTCTTGGACACCTTCGCCGCCTGGTGCCGGGCCTTGCGGTAGCCGGCGGTGTCGGGCCGGTTCTTGGGTGTCTTGCGCCGGGCCATCATCCGCTGGTAGCGGGCCAGCTTTCCGGCAGCCTGCCTGCCGTGCTGGGGGTGGGGAAGGTCGTGGGCATCGGAGGTGGTGGTGGCGGTCTCCGTCACCCCCCAGTCCACGCCGATCACACGCCCCGTCTTGGGCAGTTCGACCGTCTCGGCGACCGCGACGAACGAGGCGTACCAGTGCCCGAGGCTGTCCCGGTACACCCGCACCGACGTGGGCTCGGACGGGAGATCCCGCGACCACACCACACTCAGCACAATCCCGCCGGCCAGCTGCAGTCGTCCGTTCCTCAACGAGAACCCGCGGCGCGTGTAGTTCAGGCTGGGGGCCGCCTCGCACTTGCGCTTGATACGGGGCATCCCGGCCCGCCGCCCCATCGGCAGTCCCGCCTTGATGTCCTTCAACGCCTTCGCCCGCGACTTCGCGAAGTCCCGGATGATCTGCTGCTGAGGAACGCTCGCTCCTTCCCTCAGCCACGCCATCGTCTGCCGGGCCTCGGTCAGCATCTTGTCGAGCTGCGCCGGGCCACACGTCGCCTTCTGCGCGGCGTCCTTGTTGAGGCGGTGGACCTTGCGGGACATCGCCACGCACTCGTTCCACACCCAGCGACAGCGCGCCCACTCGGCGTCCAGCCGGGCCAGCGCAGTGGACGACAGCCGCAGCCGGAAGGTGTACCGGGCGTGCCCGTCCGCCGTCTCGGCCATCGCTGCCATCGTCACGATCCCGAACCTAACAGCCCCCACTGACAACGGAAGAGAGTGCAGGTCACAACAGATGCGCAGAGAACTCCGCCGCTCCGCGGCTCCGGTCCAAGGACCCATTCCTCCCCCGCCTGAAGGCCGGAACTTCCTGGGAGAACCCCGGTGAACGGCACGCCGATGTGGGTGGTGGTGCCCGCGCACGAGGAGGAGGCGCGGCTCGCCGCGACGCTGGGGGCACTGGCCGCCCAGCGGGACCGGGACTTCACGCTGCTGGTCGTCGACAACGCCTCGGCGGACGGCACGGGCTCCATCGCGCGGGAGTTCGCGGCGCGGGCGCCGTTCCCGGTGGAGGTGATCGAGGAGCCGGAGAAGGGGGTCGGCTCGGCGGTGGACACCGGCTTCCGGTACGCGATCGCGCGGGGTGCGGTGCTGCTGGCGCGTACTGACGCGGACTGCCTGCCCCGGCCCGGCTGGACGGGTGCGGCGCGGGCCGCGCTGCGGGAGCGGCCGGGGCTGGTGTGCGGGCGGGTCACGGCCCGGCGCGACGAGCACGGGCCGCTGGGGCGGGCCGGTTTCGCGGGGCTGGTGGGGGTGGCCGCGCTGTTCGGGCGGCTGCGGCCGGAGCACGCCCGGCGGCACGGCTTCCGGGCGCCGTACCGGATGCACGCGGGGAACAACATGGCGATCACCGCCGAGCTGTACCTGGCCGTGGGCGGGATGCCGCGGCGCCCCTCGCCGACGGACCGGCTCTTCCTGAACGCGGTCCGCCGCCACACCGACCGGATCTCCCGCTGCCGGGGCATGGTCGTGGAGAACTCCACGCGCCGGCTGCGCGCGTACGGCCTCGCCGGGACCGCCCGCTGGTACCTCGACCAGGGCAGCGGCACGCACGGAACGGACGACCCCCGCTGATGCTGGACCGACTCGACAAGGCGCTGCGGGCCCGGCCCGAGCGGCCCGCCGTACTCTCCGCGACCCGTTCCGGCGGCACCCGGGTGCGCGCCACCCGGGGTGAACTCGCCGAGCTGGCCGACGACTTCGCCGCCGCGCTGCACGCGCGCGGACTGCGCGCCGGGGACACCGTCGGGGTGGCCGTGCGGCCCGGGCCGCGCGCCCTGGCGGTGCTGCTGGCGCTGTGGCGGCTGGGGCTGCGCGGTGCGGTGCTGGACCCCGGGGCCGGGGCGGAGGTGCTGCGGGCCCGGCTGGCGCTGGCGCGGCCCGCGCTGGTGCTGGCGGACGGCGCCGCGCAGGCGGTGGCGGGGTGGGCCCGGCCGCTGGCCCGGCGGGCGGCGCTGGAACTGCCGGAGCTGGCTTCGCTGGGGCCGGTGGCCACGGTGGGGCCGCGGCTGCCGGGGTGCGCGCCCGCGCTGGAGCGGGGGGCGTCGCGGGCGGGGGTGCCGGCCGGGTTCGACGGCGACGGCGACGCGGTGATCGTGTTCACCTCCGGGACCACCTCGCGGCCCCGGGCGGTGGTGCACACCCGGGCGGGGCTGGCCGCGGGGATGGAGACGGTATCGGCGCTGTTCGAGGGGGGCGGCGACGGGCCCGTGCTGGGCGGGACCTTCTTCGTGCTGGTGCCCTCGCTGACGCACGGGGCGCCGGTCGCGCTGCCGGCCCGCTCCCCCGCGACGCTGGCCCGGCAGCTGGCGCGGCTGGGTCCGCGGGACACCTATCTGACGCCGCCGCAGCTGCGGGACGCGCTCGGCGCGGGGGCCCGGTTCGGGGGCCGGGTGTGGACGGGTTCGGCTCCGGCGGGCGCCGGCCTGCTGGGCCGGGTCCGGGAGGCGGGAGCGGAGCAGGCGTGGGGGGTGTACGCGCTGACGGAGCTGTTCCCGGCGGCGGCGGTGGAGTCGCGGGAGAAGGCCGCCTTCGAGGGGGCCGGGGACCTGGTGGGCGCCCCGCTGCCCGGGGTGCGGACGGCCGTGGACGCGGACGGGCAGCTGCTGCTGACCGGGCCCGCGGCCCGGGACCGCTACCTGGGCGAGGAGCCCGACCCGTGGGTGGCGACGGGCGACCGGGCGCGCCTGGACGGGGCCGGCCGGATCGTGCTGGAGGGCCGCTGCAAGGACATGGTGCTGCGCCGGGCGGAGAACATCTACCCGGGCCTGTACGAGCCTGCCCTGCACGTGCCGGGGGTGGAGCTGGGCGTGCTGGTCGGGGTTCCGGCCGGCGACGGGGACGAGCGGCTGGTGGCGGTGGTCCAGCCGGAGCCCGGTGTCCCCGAACCGGCCCTGCGCGCCGCGCTGTCGGAGCCGCTGCGGGGGATGGGCACGGCCCGGCCGGACGCGCTGCTGTTCGCGCGGATCCCGCTGTCGGGGCGCTCGCGCAAACCGGACCGGGCGGCGGTGTCGGCGCTGGCGGCGGCCCGGCTGGGCAGGGGTGCGCGGTGAGCCTGTGGGTGGTGGTCCCCGCGTACGACGAGGCGGCCTCGATCGCAGGGACGCCGGCGGCGCCGGCCGCGCAGGAGGACACCGGGTTCCGGCTGGTGGTCGTCGACAACGCCTCCACCGACGGGACGGCCCGGATCGTACGGGAGTGCGCGCGTGGTGCGCGCCGAGCACCTGGTGGTGCAGAGCAGCCTGCGGCGGCTGCGTTCCTGGGGTGCCCGGCGCACCCTGCTCTGGTATTGGGACCGGCGTTGCCGGCCCGCCGACACGAAAGAGGTCCACGTCCGATGACCAGCACCGCCCAGGCCCGGGCCCGCCGGCGCGACCGCCGGGTCTACCTGCGCAGCCACCCGCTCCTGTTCGGGCTGCTCGCCGCCACCCGGGGGCGGGCCGCGCGCCGGATCGGGGGCACGGTGCTGGTGCACGACGCCGACGCCTACCGGGAGGCGCTGACCCGGATCCCGCTGGACCGGACGGCGGCGGGCACGACGGGCGGGGCCGCGCGGGAGGCGCTGCGCGGGGCGGGTGGGGTGCTGTTCGACCAGGAGGGCGGCGGGCACCGGGCGGGCCGGCGTTCGCTCGCCGAGGGGCTCGGTGCGGCCGGGGTGGAGGAGCTGCGGGCGCTGTGGCGGCCGCTGCTGGTACGGGGGCTGGCGCCGCTGGGCCGGGGTGCGGAGGTGGACGTGGTGGCGCTGGCCCGGGAGCTGGCCGGGTCGGTGGCGGGGGCCCTGCTGGGCTGTGCGGCGGAGCCGGGGGAGCTCGCGGCGGCGGCCGCGGAGGCGGCGTCGGCCGCGGTGCGCGGCCACCTGCCGGGCCTGCCGAGGCCCGGGGCGGCGGCGGGCGCGGCCCGGGCGGCGGAGCGGCTGCGGGGGGTGCTGGGCGGCGGGGACGCCCTGGACGCGATGGTGGCGGTGGCCGCGGTGAACACCACCGTGGCGGCGGTGCCCCGGGCGGTCGCCTGGTGCGCGGACGCCGGGCTGTGGGGGCAGGCCGCGGACGCGGGGCTGAGGCCCCGGCTGGCGCTGGAGCTGCTGCGGGTCACGGCGGCCTCGCCGGTGCTGCCCCGGGTCGCGGCGGGGGCGGGGACGGTGGGGGGCTGTCCGGTGCGGGGCGGGGACCGGCTGCTGCTGGTGGCCCGGCACGCGGCGGGGGCGCACCGGCGCGACCCGGACGGGCGGGATCCGGCGGGGGCGGGGGTGGCGCGGCTGGTGTTCGGGGCGGGGCCGCACGTGTGCCCGGGGGCCCGGCTGGCGACCGTACTGCTGGAGGACGTGCTGGAGGCGCTGGCCGGGTACCGGCCGGTGGTGGCGCGTTCCCGGGTGGACCGTCGGGCGGCCCTGCCGGGCTGGCGGGTGCTGACGGTGAGGGCGGCCTCGTGACGACGGTCGCGGTGACGGGTGCGAGCGGCTTCTGCGGCGGGCACGTGGCCCGTGCGGCGGCCGCGGCCGGGCACCGGGTCGTCTGCGTGGGCCGGCGGCCGGGCCCGCTGGGCGGGCACCGGTTCTGGGACGCGGCGGCGGCCGGGCCGGACCTGTCGGGGGTGGACCTGGTCGTCCACTGCGCGGCGGCGGTGGGCGATCCGGCGCCGGGCTCGCGGGCGGAGGCGGCGATGCGCGCCGTCAACGTGGACGGGACGGCCCGGCTGCTGGACGCGGCCGCCGGCCGGCCGGTGGTGTGGGTGAGCAGCGCGAGCGTGTACGACCCGCGCCCGGGCCGGGCCCGGGTCACGGAGGACCATCCGCGCGGGAACCAGCTGAACGCCTACGGCCGTACGAAGGCGGCGGGCGAGCTGCTGGCCCTGGCGGCGGGGGCGGTGGTGCTCCGCCCGAGGGCGGTCTACGGGCCGGGCGACACCCAGCTGCTGCCGCGCCTGCTGTCGCGGGTGCAAACGAACACCCTGCTGCTGCCGGGTGCGGACGTGGAGCTGAGCCTGACGGCGGTGGAGAACCTGGCGGACGCCTGCCTGGCGGCGCCGGGCTGGGCCCCGGGCGCGTACAACGTGGCGGACGCGGCCCCGTACTCCCGGGACGCGGCGGTGGCGGCGGTGCTGCGCGCCCACGGGGTCGGGGCGCGGATCCGCCACCTGCCCCTCCCGGTGGCGGGGGCGGCGGCCCGTGCGGCGGAGGCGCTGTCCCGGCTGACGGGCGGCGAGCCGGCGCTGAGCCGGTACGCGGTGGACCAGCTGGCGCACCCGGTGGTGCTGGACCTGTCCAGGGCCCGCGCGCAGGGCTGGACCCCGCGGCGGACCCTGGAGGACTACCTCAGCCCTCGGCCGGCGTGAGCCGCAGGGAGATGCTGTTGATGCAGTACCGCTGGTCGGTGGGGGTCGGGTAGCCCTCGCCCTCGAATACGTGTCCGAGGTGGGAGCCGCACGTCGCGCAGAGGACCTCGGTGCGGACCATGCCGTGCGTGGTGTCGGCCCGCAGCTCCACCGCTTTGGTGTCCTTCGGGTCGAAGAAGGACGGCCAGCCGCAGTGCGAGTCGAACTTCTCCGAGGAGCGGAAGAGCTCGGCGCCGCAGCCGCGGCAGGAGTAGACGCCCTCCGTCTTGGTGTCGGTGTACTCGCCGCGGAAGGCGGGTTCGGTGCCGGCGAGGCGGAGCACCTGGTACTCGGACGGGGTCAGCTCCGCCTGCCACTGCTCGTCCGTCTTCTGGACCTCGTACGCCATGACGCTCCCGCTCCCTCAGTTCGACAGGCGGGCGAGGATCTTCGGTCCCAGATCCGTGACGTCGCCCGCGCCCATGGTGAGAACGAGATCGCCGGGCTTGGCCATTCCCGCGACGACGTCGGCGACGGCGTCCTTGTCGTGTTCGGCGGCGACGTCGGCGCCGGCGGTGCGGGCGGCGGAGATGATCAGCTCGCTGGTGATGCCGGGGATCGGGTCCTCGCGGGCCGGGTAGATGTCGAGGACCACGGAGGCGTCGGCGAGGGCGAGGGCCTGGCCCATCTCCTTGCCCAGTTCCTGGGTGCGGGAGAAGAGGTGGGGCTGGAAGACGACCAGGATGCGGGAGTCCCCGGCGGCGCCGCGGATGGCCTCCAGGTCGGCGGTCATCTCGGTGGGGTGGTGCGCGTAGGAGTCGATGACCTGGACGCCGGCGGCCTCGCCCTTGAGCTGGAGGCGGCGCTTGACGCCGGTGTACTTGCCGAGCGCGGCGGCGAGGTCTTCGGCCGGGATGCCGAGGGCGACGCCGGCGGTGAGGGCGGCGACGGCGTTGTGGGCGTAGTGGCGGCCGGGGACGGAGACGGTGAAGACGATCTCGCGGCCGTCCATCACGACCTCGACCTCGCTGGTCAGGCCGCGGGGGGTGACCTTGCGGATCCGGACGTCGGCGGTCTCGTCCTCGCCGTACGTCTTGACGGTCAGGCCGGGGTTGCCGCTGACGCGGCCGGCGATCTCGGCGGCGCCTTCCTGGCCGTGGGCGACGACGAGGGTGCCGCCGGGGACGATCTTGCCGACGAAGGTCTCGAAGGACTCGTAGATCTCGTCCATCGACGCGTAGTTCGCGTGGTGGTCGAGTTCCGCGTTGAGGATGATCGCGACCTGCGGGGTGTACTTGTGGAAGCTGCGGTCGCTCTCGTCGGCCTCGGCGACGAAGACGTCGCCCTCGCCGTGGTGGGCGTTGGAGCCGGGGGCGTCCAGGTCGCCGCCGATGGCGTAGGAGGGGTCCAGGCCCAGGGCGCTGAGCGCGACGGCCAGCATCGAGGTGGTGGTGGTCTTGCCGTGGGTGCCGGCGACGGCGATCGGGCGCAGGCCGTCCATGACGGAGGCGAGGGCGTCCGAGCGGTGCACGACGGGGATGCCGAGCTCGGCGGCGCGGGCCAGCTCGGGGTTGTCGGCGCGGATGGCGCTGGAGACGACGACGCAGGTGGCGTCGGTGGCGAGGTGGCCGGCGGCGTGCCCGATGTGGACCGTGGCCCCGTGGGCGCGCAGCGCCTGGGCGGTCTCGGAGTCACGGGAGTCGCTGCCGGCCACCTGCGCGCCGCGCTGGGCGAGGATCTTCGCGATGCCGGACATGCCGGCGCCGCCGATGCCGATGAAGTGGGGCCGTTCCATCGCGGTCGGCAGGCCGGGCTTCATTCAGGTCGCTCCAGGATCGAGTGCGGGGGCCCGCCGGGGTGGGCCCGGGGGTGTGTCCGCCCCAGCCTATTCGTTGTGGGCGAAGAGCTTGAGCACCGGAACCTCCACTTTGTGCCGGGCGCGGGAGGCCCAGTCGCGGTGGAAGAACTCCTCGACCAGGTGGGGGGCGGTCAGGACGATCACCTCGTCGGCTCCGGTCTCGTCGACGACGGCCTTCAGTTTGTCGAGCGGGTGGTCCTCGACGATCTGGCCGACGGCCTTGGCGCCCTTGGCGCGCAGGGCGGCGAGCGAGTGTTCGAGCGCCTGTGCGGCGGGCCCGCGGGCGGCCTCGCCCTCGGGCACGTCGGCCTCGTGGAGGGCCTCGGGCAGCTCGCCGAGCGCCACGTCGTCGATGGCACGGAGCAGCCGGTCCTGGTCACCCCTGGGTTGCATGAGGACGAAGAAGGAGACCGGGTCGTCTCCGTGCAGAGTGGTGACGAAGTCCACGTCCACCGTGGTCAGCGGCTGCTCGATCATCAATACGCTCGTGAACACGGACGCCCTCTCCTTCATGGGCCGAGGCCGGTCGGCCGGCCCCTGCGGAAACCATCCTGCCCCGCCGGCGCGCGGGGCCTCGCGAGTATGTGTGCCCAGGTATGTGCCCGTCGGAAGCTAAGCGGAACGAGAAATTCCGCTCCTTGTCAGATCCGACGGTAGCTGGTGAACAGGAACCCGGCCTCCTCCAGTACGCAGGCGGGCGCGAGCCGGTGCGGAACCGCGACGGAGGGCCCGCCGGAGATCCGCTGGGCGCCGCCCGCCGTGAGCGTCGGGGAGATCGTCAGGCACAGCTCGTCCAGTACGTCGGCCGCCACGAACTGCCCCAGCAGCCGGGGCCCGCCCTCGGTCAGCTGCCGCCGCAGCCCCCGGGCCGCCAGCTCGCGCACCGCCCGCTCCGGGTCCGCGCCGGCCCCCTCGCCCGCCACCACGACCTCGGCCCCGGCCGCGGCGGCCGCGGCCACCCGGTCGGCCGGGGCCCCGGCCCCGGTGACCACCAGGGTGGGGACCAGCGGAGAGGTGAACAGGGGCAGGGTGAAGTCCAGGTCCAGGCTCGCGGTGACCACGGCGATGGCGGGGGCGGGACCCTGCCCCGCGGCCGCGCGCCGGGCCGCGAAGGCCTCCCGGGCCCGCGCCGGGCGGTAACCCTCCTGGCGAACCGTTTCCGCCCCCACGACCACCACATCGGCCAGGGCCCGCAGGGTCCCGAAGATCCGCATGTCGGTCTCGCCCGAGATGGGCTGGGAGCGCCCGTCGTGCTGGGCCGCGCCGTCCAGCGTGGACACCATGTTGGCCCGCAGCCAGTGGGCGCCCGGGGCCAGCTCCGGGTACGCGTAGGCGTCGGCGAGCTCGTCCAGCGACCACTCCCGGTCGGCGGACGGCCACGCACCGTCGGCCGGGCCCCCGGGAGCGGCGGATGTCTGATCGGTCACAGGGAACAGGCGTCGCATCGGTGCAGTGTGACACGCCCCGTAGAGTTGAGAGCTGTGCCGACATCTCTCTCCACCTCCGGTCCTGCCTCCGGGCAGCCCCCCATAGCCGACGCGGGCCCACTCGCCCTGTGCGCCCGCGAGCCGCGCGTGCCGGCCGAACGGCTGGTGGCCGAGATGGTCCCGCCGCCCCGCTTCGACTCGGTGCGCTTCGACACCTACAACCCCGACCCCGCCCAGCCGAGCCAGGCCGAGGCGGTCACGGTGCTGAGCGGCTTCGCCGCCGGGCTGGGCGGCGCCCACGCCAGCGGCGCCGGCAAGCGCAAGTGGTTCCAGAAGAAGGCACCCGCCCCGGCCGCCGGCCCGCGCGGGGTCTACCTCGACGGCGGTTACGGCGTCGGCAAGACCCACCTGCTCGCCTCCCTCTGGCACGCCACCCCGGCCGAGCCCGCGCTCAAGGCCTTCGGCACCTTCGTGGAGCTCACGAACCTGGTCGGCGCGCTCGGCTTCCAGCAGACCGTGCAGACCCTGGGCGGGCACCGGCTGCTGTGCATCGACGAGTTCGAGCTCGACGACCCGGGCGACACCGTGCTGGTCTCCTCCCTGCTCAGCCGCCTCGTCGAGCAGGGCGTGGCACTGGCCGCCACCTCCAACACGCTGCCCGGCAAGCTCGGTGAGGGCCGCTTCGCCGCCGCCGACTTCCTGCGCGAGATCCAGGGGCTCTCCGCCCACTTCCGGCCGCTGCGAATCGACGGCCAGGACTACCGCCACCGCGGCCTGCCCGAGGCCCCCGCGCCCTTCTCCGACGAGCAGGTCGCGAAGGCCGCGTACGCGACCCCGGGCGCGAGCCTCGACGACTTCCCGGGCCTGCTGGACCACCTGGCGAAGGTCCACCCCAGCCGCTACGGGGCGCTGACGGACGGAATAGCGGCGGTCTGCCTGACCGACGTCGTCCCGGTCCCGGACCAGTCGACGGCGCTGCGCCTGGTGGTGCTCGCCGACCGGCTGTACGACCGCGAGGTCCCGGTACTGGCCTCCGGGGTGCCCTTCGACCGGCTGTTCAGTGACGACATGCTCAACGGCGGTTATCGGAAGAAGTACTTCCGAGCCATATCGCGGCTCACCGCCCTCGCGCGCGACGCGAAACCCCTGGTCTCCCAGTAGGTTTGGCACGGCCGGGTCGCTTCTCGCGGCCCGGCCGTTTCCACTTCTGCGAAGGGATCACCATGGCCACCACGCGTCACGCGCACACCGTCTGGGAAGGCGACCTCCTCAAGGGCAAGGGCGTCGTCTCCCTCGACTCCTCGGGCATCGGCTCGTACGACGTCTCCTGGCCGGCCCGTTCCGAGGCTGCCAACGGCAAGACCAGCCCCGAGGAGCTGATCGCGGCCGCCCACTCCAGCTGCTTCTCGATGGCCCTCTCCCACGGCCTCGCCGGCGCCGGCACCCCTCCCACCCGCCTGGAGACCAAGGCCGACGTCACCTTCCAGCCGGGTGAGGGCATCACCGGCATCCACCTGACCGTTGAGGGCGAGGTGCCGGGCATCGACAACGACGCCTTCGTCGCCGCCGCCGAGGACGCGAAGAAGAACTGCCCGGTCAGCCAGGCCCTGACGGGTACGACGATCACCCTGAGCGCCAAGCTCGCCTGATCTCCTCCCCCTCGTCACCGCCGCCGGGCCCCGCGCGCACGCCGCGCCGGGGCCCGGTGGGGTGACGGGGGCGGGCGCCCGCACGCGTCGCGCGGGACCCGGACGCCCGGCGTGGTACCACGGGCCGGTTCACATCTCCAGTGGTCCAGCGGGGAGTTGCCGATGTCCGTCACCCGACGCAGCCTGCTCGTGGCCGGCGCGGTCGCCTTCAGTGGAGCCCTCGGAGCGCTCTGGGCCCCCGGCCCGGCCCGCGCCTCCGCCCGGGGGTACGGACCGCTGCTGCCCGACCCGGCCGGGCTGCTGGACCTGCCCGCCGGGTTCTCGTACCGGGTCCTCTCGCGCGCCGGGGACCCGCTGCGCTCGGGCGAGGGCACGGTGCCGGCCAACTGCGACGGCATGGCCGCCTTCGGCGCGGGCGGCGGCCGGCTCCGCCTGGTCCGCAACCACGAGAACCGCGCCACCGCCGCGCTGCGCGTCCCCGCCGTGGACGGGCTCACGTACGACCCCGGGGCGCTGGGCGGCTGCACGGTGCTGGAGCTGGACCCGGCGGGCGCGGTGCGCGGCGAGCGGGTCGGCCTCGCCGGGACCGCCGTCAACTGCGCGGGCGGGCGCACCCCCTGGAACACCTGGCTGAGCTGCGAGGAGACCGAGGAGCGGGCCGGTGACTCGGGGTACTCCCGGGACCACGGGTACGTCTTCGAGGTGGACCCCGCCGACCCGCACCGGCTCGGTGCCGTCCCGCTGACCGCGCTGGGCCGCTTCGCGCACGAGGCCGTCGCCGTGGACCCGTACCGGGGGGTGGTCTACGAGACCGAGGACGCGTTCGTGAAGCCCTTCGGGCTCTTCTGCCGCTTCCTGCCCGCGCGGCCGCTCGGCGGGCCCGGCTCGCTGCGGGCGGGCGGCCTGCTGGAGGCGATGCGGGTGCCCGGGGTGGCGGACCTGTCGGCGGTGGACGAGCCGGGGGCGGAGTTCCCGGTGGAGTGGGTCCCCGTACCGGACCCCGCCGCGGCCGTGACGCCGGTCCGCTTCCAGGACTTCGGGCCGCGCGGGATCACCCACGCGCAGAAGCTGGAGGGCTGCTACTGGGGAGGCACCGGGGTGTACTTCGTCTCCAGCTACGCCCGCGGCCGCGAGGGGGCCGCCGCCGACCACCACGGGCAGGTGTGGTTCCACGACCCGGTGCGCGGCCGGCTCCGGCTGGAGGTGCTCTTCGGCCCGGCGGCGGACACCGCCCTGCCCGGGGACTCCCCCGACAACATCTGCCTGGCGCCCGACGGGGGGCTGATGGTGTGCGAGGACGGCGGCGGCGACCAGTACGTCTTCGGGGTGACCCCGGACGGGGAGGTCTACCCGGTGGCCCGCAACGCGGACGACATCGGAACGGCCGGGGCGCCGGAATGGGGGGAGTTCGCCGGGGTGACCTTCTCCCCCGACGCGCGGACGATGTACGTCAACGCCTACGCGCCCGGCACCACGTTCGCGGTGACCGGCCCCTGGCACTGACGCGGGGCCCGGTGGCGGCCGTCTCGCGCCGCCGTCCGATGTGCCGCACGATCGTACGGAAACCGAGCGGATCGGGGTGGACAGCGGTGACCGGGAAACGGAAGAAGGACGGCGGCGCCCGGGGTGCCGGGGAGCCCCGCGAGGCAGCGGACGGCCCGGCGCTCGCGCCGCTGCTGCGGGTGCCGCCCGGGAAGCGGGCCGGCCTCGACGCCCTCGACACCTCCGCCACCCCGGGCGGACCGTCCGGCAAGGCGGCCGGGGCCGAGGCCGTCGCCCGGATGGCCGCCCCGCTGGCCTCCCTCCAGGAGCGGCTCTACGCGGCCAGCACCGCCGGGGACCGGCGCAGGCTGCTGCTCGTCCTGCAGGGCATGGACACCAGCGGCAAGGGCGGCACGGTCAAACACGTGATCGGCCAGTTCAACCCCTCCGGCTGCCGGGTCAGGGCCTTCAAGGCCCCCACCCGCGAGGAGCGCGCCCACTCCTTCCTCTGGCGGATCGAGAAGGCCCTCCCCCAGCCCGGCGAGATCGGCATCTTCGACCGCTCGCACTACGAGGACGTCCTCGTGGGCCGGGTCCGCGAGCTGGTCCCGGCCGACCGGGTGGAGCGGCGGTACGCGCAGATCAACTCCTTCGAGAAGGCCCTCGCCGACGACGGCGTGACGCTGGTGAAGGTCTTCCTGCACATCGGCTGGGAGGAGCAGCGCGAGCGGCTCCTGGCGCGGCTCGACGACCCGCGCAAGCACTGGAAGTTCAGTCCGGGGGACATCGAGGACCGCGCGATGTGGCCGGCGTACCGGGAGGCGTACGAGCTGGCGCTGGAGCGCTGCTCCACGGAGGCGGCGCCCTGGTACGTGGTCCCCGCGGACCGCAAGTGGTACCGCAACTGGGCCGTCGGGAGGCTGCTGCTGGAGCACCTGGAGGCGATCGGGCCGACGTACCCGCCGGCCGACTTCGACGTCCAGGAGTGCCGCAGACGCCTACTTGCCACATAGTCATATATTTTGCGTACGTGACCCTTTCTGTACGCAAAGCAGCGGCCGTGGCCGTGCTCGGCGCGGCCCTCACGGGATGCGGGGGCGGCACCCCGGGCCCCCAGCAGGGCGCCGGGCAGGCCCGGCTGGCCAGTCCCGCGGCCTCCGGCCCGGCCACCGCGTCCACCCAGGCCTCCCCCTCCGCCCCCGCGTCCGCCTCCCCGCTGCCCGGCGCGCCCGCCAAGGTGCCGGTCCTGACCCCCGGTGCGAACGGCCTGACCCCCGTCTTCGAGCGGGCCCGGCAGCGCTCCGAGAAGACCGTGGCGCTCACCTTCGACGCCGACATGACCTCCGATCAGGGACCGCGCGCCGCCTCGGGAGAGCGCTTCGACAACCCGGACCTGATCGACGCCCTGCGCCGGCTGAAAGTGCCGTCCACGGTCTTCATGACCGGGCGCTGGGCCGAGGAGTACCCCGACCAGGCCAAGGCCATCGGCACCGACCCGAACTTCGAGATCGCCAACCACTCGTACAGCCACCACGCCTTCAAGTCCCCCTGCTACGGGCTCCCCGCGCTCGACGGCGAGGCCGCGCGGGCCGACGTGGAGCGGGCCTTCGCGGCGTTCCGGAAGGCGGGCGCGGTCAACACCGTCCCGTACTTCCGCTTCCCCGGCGGCTGCTACGACGACCAGGCGCTGAAGGCCCTGGCCCCGGCGAAGGTCACGGCCGTGCAGTGGGACGTGGTCAGCGGGGACGCCTTCGCCAAGGACCCCGACGCGGTGGCGGAGCAGGTGCTGGCCGGGGTGAAGCCCGGGTCGGTGGTGGTCATGCACTGCACGCGCAGCGCGGCCCCGGTGACCGAGCAGGCGATCCAGAAGATCGTCCCCGAGCTGCGAAAGCGGGGATTCCGCTTCGTGAAGGTGTCGGAGCTGATGGGGAAGTAACGTTCCTTCCCCGCCGGCCCCGGGTCGGCCCCGGCCCCGGCCCCGGGGGTCAGCTCCGCCGCGTGCTGACCAGGCAGGCCACCGCCCCAGCCGCCCCCGCCAGGAGCAGCGCCCCCGCCAGCGCGGCCAGCGGGAGCGGCGCGGTGTCCGCGCGGGCCGCCCCGACCAGGGCGGACACCGCGCTGCGGGCCGGGGAGAAGGCCAGGACCCAGGCCAGCAGCGAGCCCACGCCCCCGGCGAGGAAGGCGCGGCCCCGCCCGCGGATCAGCGGCCTGCTGCACACCGCGCCGACGGCCGCCCCCGTCAGGGCGCACACCGCCACCGCCACCGCTCCGGCGAGGGCCGTCCCGGCCGGGGGCTGGTGCGTGAGGTCGCCGGCCAGCAGGGCGTACGCCGCGCCCGCGGCCCCGGCGAGCAGCGTCCCCGCCAGCGCGGTCAGCAGGGCCGCGGCGTGCACCCGTACCGGACCGGCCGCGGCGGCGGAGACGGCGCGGGCCGCCGGGGGTTCGGCGGTGACGCAGATCCGGACCAGCCAGGCGCTCAGCGGCACCAGGCCGGCCGCCGCGTAGCCGAGGGCGTCGAGCGCCGGGTCGCCGGAGCGGACGCCGACCGCGACGAACGCCGCGTACACGACGAGCGGGCCGATCCAGTGCTGGGAGCGCAGCAGCAGGGCGCCCTGGTAGCGCAGCAGGGCGGGCACGGTCACGGGAGTTCCTCCACGGCTCGGATGTGCCAGGGCGGGCCGGCGGTGAGCAGCTCGCGCAGTACGGCGTCGGAGCGGGCGGCGTCCACGGTCAGCAGGACCCCGCCGTCGGGGGCGGGTGCGGCCTCGGCGGCCAGGCCCGGGGGCGGGGCGGCGCCGGGCGGGCCGGCCGCGTGGATCCGTACGGCGGGCGGGCGCGGGGCGGGGTGCGCGGCGGGGGCCGCGGCCTCCAGGGTGCCGCCGCGCACCCGGTAGTGGGCATCGGGCAGGCCGGCCAGCCGGGCGGGGTCGTGGTCGACGAAGACGACGGTGCCCCCGGCGGCGGTGCGTTCGGCGACGGCCCGGTCCAGTTCCGCCCGGGCGGGCGCGTCCAGCCCGGTCCAGGCCTCGTCGAGGACGAGCAGGCCCGGCCCGGCGAGCAGTGCCTGGGCGACGGCCACCTTCTGGCTGGTGCCCTTGGACAGTTCGGCCATCGGGGTGCGGGCGTACGCGGCGGCGCCGAACCGCTCCAGCCCCTCGGCCGCCCGCCGGGCCGCCTCGGCGCCCGTCAGGCCGTGCACCCGGCCGAGGTGGGTCAGGTAGGCGCCGGCCGTGAGCGGCAGGGCCGCCGGGAAGCGTTCGGGGACGTAGGCGGTGCGGGGCGGGCGGCCCTCGATCCGGCCCTCGGTCGGCGTGTCGATGCCGGCGACGACGCGCAGCAGGGTGGACTTGCCGCCGCCGTTGCCGCCCTCGACGCGGACCAGGGCGCCGGGCGGCAGCTCGGCCGTGACCCCGCGCAGGATCCAGGGCCGGCGCCTTCCGTAGCGGCGGCCCACGCCGGTGAGTTTCAGTGCGCCGCCGCCGTCTCGGTGAGCTCGCTGGGCCGGACGATGACGAAGCCCTCGCCGCTCAGCTTCAGCTGGACGGCCTCGCCGGAGCCGCCGCGGATCATGGAGCCGACGGACTGGGAGCGGTGCAGCCCGGTCTCCAGCGCCGCGCTCCAGCCGACGACCGCGTCCGTGTCCACGTACACCGGCGCCTGGGCGGTGACCGGGATGATGATCGGGTTGCCGTCGCAGACCACGGCGAGCTTGCCGGTGCCGGTGAAGAGGCTGTTGAAGAGCCCGCCGCCGGTCATCCCGGCGCCCTTGACCATCCGTATCTCGTAGGACAGCGTCGGGTCGAAGCAGAGCACGTTGCGCCCGTTGATGGTGAGGGCGTCACCGGGCTCGAAGTCGATGATGAAGCAGTTGCCGGCCTGGTGCGCGAACCAGGCCTCGCCCTGGCCGCGTACGGACATCAGGGCCAGCCCCTCGCCGGTGACGGCCCGCTTGAGCATGCCCCCGATGCCCTGGCCCTTGCGCTCGAACTGGAGGTTGCCGCGGAAGGCGACCATCGACCCCTGGCGGGCGAGCATCTCCCCGTTCACGGCGTACTTCACGGACTTGGCGTTCTGCAGGGTCATGCCCGGTGCGGTGGCCGGCCGGACGAGGTTCTCGCTCGCGAAAAGGTCGCTCTTCATGGACCCGATCCTCACCCGCGCCGCCCACCCGGGACATCCTCCTGAAGGCGGAGGCTGGCATGCTTGGCAGGATGAGCAGCCAGCACGTGAACGAGACCTCAGACGTACCCGCGGTCGGCGCGGACAGCCCCTTCCGGCGCGAGCACGCGCTGCGCGACGAGGCCCCGCAGTTCGTCCTGCCGCTGGTGGTGCGGATCGAGAAGGCCGAACCGCCCGCCCGGACCGACGCGCTGGAGACGGCGGCCCGTGCGGTGCTGGTGCTGCTGACGGACGAGCGCTCGCAGGGCGAGGGCGAGTGGGCCGGCGCCGTGCGCGACTGGCAGGACGCGCGGATCCGCAAGGTGGTCCGGCGGGCGCGCGGCGCGGAGTGGCGCAAGGCGGGGGCCCTGCCGGGCGTCACGGTGGAGGGGCGGGCCTCGGAGGTCCGGGTCTTCCCGCCGGTCCCCCTGGACGGCTGGCCCAAGGAGCTGGCCAAGCTCCAGGTGTCGGGCACCGACCTCGACGACCCGGAGCCGGCGGGACCGGTCGAGCCGGGGATCCCGGTGCTGTGGCTGAACCCGGAGCTCGGTATGTCGGCGGGCAAGGCGATGGCCCAGGCGGGCCACGCGGCGCAGCTGGCGTGGTGGGAGCTGACGGCGGCCGAGCGCGCCCTGTGGCAGGCCTCCGGCTTCCGGCTGGCGGTGCGCACGGCCCCGCGCGAGCGCTGGGCGGAACTGAGCGGCAGCGGGCTGCCGGTGGTCCGCGACGCCGGCTTCACGGAGATCGCCCCGGGCAGCGCGACCGTGGTCTCGGACCATCCGGCGCTGCGCGCCCGCCTCTGAACCGGCGGGGCGGATCCGCCTGGTGGGGCCTGAGGTCCTGACCGCGGCCGCGGAACCTCAAATGTTGCTCTGAACGTCCCCTCCTGGTGGTTGGCCGGCCCGTGCCGGGGCCATCACTTCGGCATACGGTCCGCATAAAGGGGGCGAGGGGGACATGAAGCCCATGGAACGCCTGGGGGTGGGTATCGGCTGGCGGCCGGAGATCGCGGACGCGGTCGAGCGGCTGGACGGCCTGGACTGGGTCGAGGTGGTGGCGGAGAACGTCTGTCCGGGCCACCTGCCCGAGTCCCTGGTGCGGTTGCGCGAACGGGGGGTCCGCGTCGTGCCGCACGGGGTCTCGCTGGGCCTGGGCGGGGCCGACCGCCCCGACCCGGCGAAGCTGGCGGCGCTCGGGGAGCGGGCGGTGGAGCTGGGGGCTCCGCTGGTCACCGAGCACATCGCCTTCGTGCGCACCTCCTCGCCGCTGCTGGAGGCCGGGCACCTGCTGCCGGTGCCCCGGACCCGGGACGCGCTGGCCGTGCTGTGCGAGAACGTGCGGATCGCGCAGGACGCGCTGCCCGTGCCGCTGGCGCTGGAGAACATCGCCGCGCTGGTGTCCTGGCCCGGGGAGGAGCTGACGGAGGGGCAGTTCCTGACGGAGCTGGTCGAGCGGACCGGGGTGCGGCTGCTCATCGACGTGGCGAACCTGCACACCAACCGCGTCAACCGCGGCGAGGACCCGTCCGCCGTGCTGGACTCGGTCCCGCTGGAGGCCCTCGCCTACGTGCACGTGGCCGGGGGCGTGGAGCGTGACGGCGTCTGGCACGACACCCACGCGCACCCCGTGCCGCCGGTGGTGCTCGACGTGCTGGCCCGGCTGCGCGAGCGGGTGGACCCGCCCGGGGTCCTGCTGGAGCGGGACGACGACTTCCCGCCCGAGGCGGAGCTGACCGCCGAAGTGGCGCGGATCCGCGCGGTGGTGGACGCGGGCGGGCCTCCGGGGACCGTGCGGGAGCGGGTGGTCCTGCGCGCGGAGCCCCCGGGTCCGGCCGGTGAGGCCGCGCGGACCCGGCTGGCGCTGGGGCAGGCGGCCCTGCTGTCGGCGCTGGTCGCCGGGACGCCCGTACCGGAGGGCTTCGACCGGCAGCGCGTCCGGGTGCAGGCGCGGGCGCTGGCCGCCAAGCGGGCCTCTGTGGTGGCGAAGGTCGCGCCGGAGCTGCCCGGGATCCTGGGCGGGCCGGCCGCGTACCGCACCGCGTTCCTCGGGTACGCCCGCGGCCGCCCGATGACGGCCGGGTACCGCCGCGACGCGCTGGACTTCGCCGAGCACCTCCTCGTACGGGACCTGCCGGCCGACCCGGCCGCGCGGCGCCGGCTCACCGCGTGGTGGCGGGACCGGGCGGGGGCGCGGCCGCGGGGCCGGGTCGCGCGCTGGGCCCGCGCCCTGGTCGGGCGGACGCCGTGAACGCGCTCGCCGTCGCCGTCTGGGCGGCCGTCGCCTTCTCCACCGTCCTGCTGCTGCGCGCCGTGCGCCGCTCCCGGCCGCCGGTGGCCGGGCCCGCGCCGGAGCTGCACGGCCTGTCGGAGGCCGCGTTCCTCGCGGGCGGCCCCGGCACCGTGGTCGACAGCGCGCTGGTCGCGCTGCTCGGGGACGGCCGGCTGGCCGTCGGCGGCCCGGGCATCGTGCAGGCCCGGCCCGGGGCGCTCGGCGCGGACCCCGCCGAGCGGGCCGTGCTGCAGGCGCTCGCACAGGCGCCGTCCGGGTGGCTCTACCAGGTGCGGTACGCCGCCATGCGCGAGCCGGCCGTGCAGGGGACCGGGGACGCGCTGGCGGCCCGCGGGCTGCTCGCGGCCCCTGGGGCGGGGCGCGGGGCGCGGCGCTGGGGGCTGGTGCAGGCGGTGGTGTGCGTGGCGCTGGTGCCGGTGTCGCTGCCGCTCACCTTCGTGTTCTGGTCGCTGGACGCGGATCCCGGGGTGCCGTTCGTCGTGGCGGTGCTCCCGGCCCTGCTGGGCGGCCTGGTCGCGGGCGTGGTGTGCGCGCGGCTGGCGCGGCTGCGGATCACCCCGGCGGGGCGTCGGGCGCTGGCCGGCTTCCGGCAGCGGTACGCGGCCGATCCGGCGCCGCGGGTGCAGACCGCGCTGTTCGGGCTGCGGGGCCTGCGGGACCCGTACCTGCGCCAGCAGCTGGTGCAGGCGGCCCGCGGCACCCGGCTGGCGGCGGCCCAGTCCCGGGGGCACGCGCGGGTCTCCTCGGACACGCTCGGGTCGGCGTCGGCGGAGCTGCTGCCGGTGCTGTGGTGCGCGGGTGGCGACGGCGGGGGCGGATCCTCCGGCTCCGGTGGCTGCGGGTCCTCTGGAAGCAGCTGTTCCGGTGGCTCCGGTTCGGGCTGCTCCGGTGGTTCCGGTTCGAGCTGCGGCGGTTCCTCCGGTTCGAGCTGCTCCAGCGGCTCGAGTTGCAGCAGTTCCTCCGGTTCCAGTTGCTCCAGCAGTTCCTGACCGACCATCACCACCGCATCACGAGCTGCTCACGCTTGGGCACCGGCCGCCTGAAAGCGGCTCCGGCGGCTGTAGAAATCGGCCATGTTCTGGATCTTGTTCCTGCTGCTGGCCTGGGCCGGGGTGCTGACCTCGGCCGCCCGCCTGCTGCGGGCCGCCACCGAGGCCGCCGACCCGGCGCCCCGCCCCGCCGCCGCCCGGCGGCCGGGGAAGCTGAACCTCTACGAGGCCGCGTACCTGGCCGGCGGCCCGGAGCGGGTCGCCGTGCTGACCCTGCTGTCGATGGAACGCCGGCACCGGCTGCTGCTGGCCCGCACGGGCTGGGCCACCGTGCTCGACCCGGTCGCCCGTGACGCGCACGAGCGGGCCGTGCTGGCGGCGTTCGGCCCCGACGGCCAGTCCCCGGTGTCGGCGCTCCGGGAGGCCGCCGCCGCGCACTCGGCCGTACGGGCCCTCGCGGACCGGCTGGACGAGGCGGGCCTCGCGGTGCCGTGCGGGGTGCGGGAAGCGGTGGCGGACGGGGTCCGGTCGGTGCGCTGGGCCGCCGTGCTGGTGGTGGCCATGGCGGGGGCGGCGCTGGCGGTCCCGGCGGACGGGGCGGACGTGTCGAAGGTGCTGTACTGGTTCGCCCTGCCGGTGCTGCTCGCGGTGTGCTGCCTGGCCATCGCCGGCCCGGGCGGCCCCGCCCACTCCCCCTGGGCCTCCCCCGCGGGCCGGCGCCTCCTCGCCGCCCTGGACAGCGACCGCGCCCCCGCCGACCCCCTGGCGGCGGTGGCCGTCCGCGGCCTGAGCGCGGTCCACGACCCGGACCTCCGGGCGGCGCTGGGGCGCCCCTAGGCCGTGTCCGGCGGACGCCCGTCCGGCGCCCCCGCGCTCCGTCAACCGGGCGTACTGCGCCCGGTGTTCCGGCGGTGCACCCGTGACCACGCACGGACCTGGCATCTCATCAGACCGGACGATGAGATGAAGGGGTCGCCATGCGGACGTGCCGGACGACGACGCTCACGCGGCAGGGGGTCGCCGCGGCGGCGCTCTGCCTCGCCCTGTGCGCCCCCGCGCCGGCCCGGGCGAGCGGGCCCGCGCCGGGCGGTACCGGCGGGGACGCGCGGACCGCGGCCGAGGACGCCGGGGCGGAGCTGGTCGCCCGCCGGGCCGCTGCTGCCGCCGCGCTGCGGCCGGTGGGCGGGGCGGGCGGGGCTCCGGCGGCGGGGACGCGGCCAGTGGTCCGGCCCCCCGCCACCGGGGGCGGGCGGCTGGAGTTCCGGCCGTGTCCCGCCGTCGAGGAGCTGCCCGATCCGGTGCGGTGCGCCGTCCTGCGGGTCCCGCTCGACTACGCCCGGCCCGACGGCCCGCAGATCTCCCTCACCGTCAGCCGGGTCCCCGCCACCGGCCGGGGCGGCGCCGCCCGGCAGGGCGCGCTCGTGTTCAACCCCGGCGGGCCGGGCGCCTCCGGGACGGGCTTCCCGCTGCTCGGCGACCGGCCCGCGTGGGCCCGTATCGCGGCCGCCTACGACCTGGTCGGCTACGCCCCGCGCGGGGTCGGCCGCTCCGCCCCGCTGACCTGCCAGGACCCCGCCGAGCGGCCGCAGGGCCCGACGCAGGTCCCGGCCGAGCCCTCCGCCGCGTACAAGCGGGAGCGGCTGGCCGCCGCCCGGGCCTACGCCGAGGGCTGCGCACGGCACGCCGGCCCCGCGCTCGGGTACTACACGACCCTGAACAACGCACGCGACCTGGACGTGCTGCGGGCCGCCCTCGGCGAGCCGCGGCTGACCTTCATGGGGGCCTCGTACGGCACCTACCTCGGGGCCGTCTACGCCACCCGCCACCCCGAGCGGGTGCGCCGCATGGTCTTCGACTCGGCGGTCGACCCGGACCCGCGCCGCGTCTGGTACGCGAACAACCTCGCCCAGGCCCCGGCCTTCGAACGCCGCTGGGCCGACTTCCGCGCCTGGGCGGCCCGCCACCACTCCGTGTACGGGCTCGGCACCACCGCGGGGGCCGTGCGGGAGAGCTACGAGAAGGTCCGCGCGGCCGTGGCCCGTACCCCCGCGGGCGGGGTCGTCGGGACGGGCGAGCTGCACGCGGCGTACCTCCAGACCGCGTACTACGACGAGGTCTGGCCCGAGCGGGCCGCGGCCCTGGCGGCGTACCTGCGCGGGGACCCGGAACCGCTCGTGCGGCAGGCAGCCCGCGACCCCGCGACGGCGGAGCGGGCGGCCAACGCGACCGCCGTCTACACGGCGGTGCTGTGCAACGACGCCCCCTGGCCCGGCGACTGGGAGACCTGGGACCGCGACAACACCGGGCTGGCCCGCCGGGCCCCCTTCGAGACCTGGGCCAACGCCTTCCTGAACCTGCCCTGCGCCTCCTGGCCCGTGTCCGGGCGGCAGAGCCCCGTCGATGTCGGTGCGGCGCCCGGCCGGCTGCCGGGGACGCTGATCGTCGCGGCGGAGCGGGACGGGGCGACGCCCCACGCGGGCGCGCTGGAACTGCAGGGGCGGCTCGGCGCCCGGGCCGCGCTGGTCACGGAGCAGCGGGCGGGCACCCACGGGGTGGCCGGCGGACGCAACGCGTGCGTGGACCGGCACGTGGAGCGGTACCTGCTGACGGGGGCCACCCCGGGGTGGCGCGTCACGTGTGCGCCGCATCCGGAGCCCGCACCGGTGTCGCTGGACGACCGGGCAGCCGGCGCCTCCAGGGCGCTGCTGCCTCCGGCCGTCTGAACTTCCGGGCGGGATCTCCGGCTGCGTCGTTTCGGGGGCATGGCCTCCCGATCCCCGGAGGCCACCCTTGTGTCACGGGTGTTCCTCCGGTCCTTCCCCCCAGGGGAGGTATCAGGCGAGCCCGGCCACCAGATCGGCGACGGACTTGCGGCGCCCGGTGTAGAAGGGCACCTCCTCGCGGACGTGCATGCGGGCCTCGGAGGCGCGCAGGTGGCGCATGAGGTCGACGATGCGGTAGAGCTCGTCGGCCTCGAAGGCCAGCAGCCACTCGTAGTCGCCCAGCGAGAAGGAGGCGACGGTGTTGGCGCGCACGTCGGGGTAGCCGCGGGCCATCTTGCCGTGGTCGGCGAGCATGCGGCGGCGGTCCTCGTCGGGCAGCAGGTACCAGTCGTAGCTGCGCACGAAGGGGTAGACGCTGACGTAGTCGCGGGCGACCTCGTCGGCCAGGAAGGCCGGGATGTGCGACTTGTTGAACTCGGCCGGGCGGTGCAGGGCCATGTTCGACCACACCGGCTCCAGGGCGCGGCCCAGCTTGGTGCGGCGGAACAGGTTGTACGCGGTCTGCAGCTCGTCGGCGGTCTCGGCGTGCCACCAGATCATGATGTCCGCGTCGGCGCGCAGGCCGGAGACGTCGTAGGTGCCGCGGACCGTGATGTCCTTGGCGGCCAGCTGGTCGAACAGCTCCTGGACCTCGTCGGCGAAGCCGGTGCGGTCCTCGGGCAGGACGTCCTTCAGCTTGAAGACGGACCACAGGGTGTAGCGGATGACCTCGTTGAGGTCCTTCGCCTTCTTCCCCGCGTTGGGAATCTTCTCTGGTGCAGTCATGTGTCCATTGTCCCGTGTGCTGATCAGTGGTCTGTCCCAGGGGTGGCCAAAGCGGAGATCACCGCGTCGGCCGCCTTCCCGGCGCTCGCGACACAGGCCGGGATTCCGACCCCGTCGTAGAGGGCTCCGCAGACCGCGAGGCCCGGGATCGCGGCCACGGCGGCCCGGATCCGCTCGACGCGGGCGAGGTGGCCCACCGGGTACTGGGGCAGTCCGCCGTCCCAGCGGGTGACGGTGGCGGCCACCGGACGGGCGGCCAGGCCGACGGCCTCGCCGAGGTCGCCGAGGGAGACGTCGACCAGCTCGGAGTCCTCCCGCTTGAGGTCGCCCTCGTCGCCGTGCCGGCCGATGGAGGTGCGCAGCAGGAAGAGCTCCGGGTCGGCGCCGGCCCAGGCCCACTTGTTGCTGGAGAAGGTGGACGCCTTGATCGTGCGGCCGTCGACGGGCGGTACGAGGAACCCGCTGGCGCCGCCGTCGGCGATCTCGGCGGGCAGGTCGGAGCGCCGGAAGGCCATGGTGACCAGGGCCATGGAGGCGTACTCGACCTCGCGCAGCCCGGCCGCGGCCGCCGGTGCGGGGCCGGCGAGCAGGTCGGCGGCGGGTCCGGCGGGGGTGGCGAGGACGACGGCGTCGGCGTCGAGGACCTCGCCGTCGGCGGTGATCCGCCAGCCGCCCGGCGTACGGGCGATCCCGTGCACGGGGGTGCCGGTCAGGATCCGCGCCCCGGCGGCCCGGCAGGCGTCGGCGACGGCGAGCGGGAGCCGGCCGATGCCGCCGGCGATCCCGGCGAAGAAGGCGCCGGTGGCGGCCGCGCCGGTGACGGTGGTCCGCTCGGCGGCGGCGCGGGCCGCGGCGCCGCTCTGGAGGGAGCGGACGCTCTCGGTGAGCGTGGGGTGGGTGCGTACGGCCTGGTAGAGGGCGGGGACGGCGGCGCGCATCGAGATGCGGTAGGCGTCGCCCGCGTAGACCCCGCCGAGCAGCGGTTCGACGAGCCGGTCGACGACCTCGCGGCCCATGCGGGCGGCGACGTACTCGCCGACGGCGACGTCCTCGCCGACCTCGGTGGGCGGGAGCGCGGTGTCGGCGGCGATGCGGGCGAGGCCCTCGGCGGACAGGACGCCGGAGGCGGCGAGCGGGGCGGTGTCGCCGGGGACGCCCATGACGTGCCCCTTGGGCATGTCGCGCAGGGCGCCGCGGGTCCACAGCCGGGCGGTGGCGGTGGCCGGGGGCTGGAGGGCGTCGCCGAGGCCGACGGCCCGGGCCAGCTCCAGGGCCTCTGGGCGGCGGGCGAGCACGGATTCGGCGCCGAGGTCGACGGGGAGGCCCGCGAGCTCTCCGGCGTACAGCTTGCCGCCGAGGCGCGGGCCGGCCTCCAGGAGGGTGACGCGGACCCCGTCGCCGAGCAGCCGGTGGGCGGCCGCGAGGCCGGAGATGCCGCCGCCGATGACGACGACGTGCCGCGGGGGGCCCGGCCGGTCCGTACGTGTGTCCGCTTCGTGCATGAACACATCGTCTCAGACCGGGTGGTGAGGCCTGAACGTGACCGCATCGGGACCACCTCGGGACCTGGCGGGCGAAACCCGCCGGGGGCCCGCGGGCGTCGAAACGGGGACATCAGCCGATCCCCCGGGGGTACTGACGATGCACACGCTCCACAGACACCGCGGCGCCGTGGCGCTGGCCGGCCTCTCGCTCGCGGGGGCCCTCGCGCTCACCGGCTGCTCGGCCGAAGGCGGCGCGAAGTCCTCCTCGGACCGGGCGGCGGTCGCCGGGCCCCGCGAGGGCGCGGCCGCCCAGGGCAAGCCGGGGGCCGGGGCGGCCGCACCCTCGGCGGCCGCGCCCTCGGCGGCGGCGCCGGACGCCAAAACCGGGACGCAGGCGCCGGTGCGCCCGCACGTCATCCGTACGGGGACGCTGGGCATCGAGACGGCCGAGCCGCAGAAGGCCCTGGCGGCGGCCCGTACGGCGGCCGAGGGCGCGGGCGGCTACGTCGGCAACGAGTCCACCGAGCGCGGCCGGGACGGCCGGCTGACCTCGACGCTGACGCTGCGGGTGCCGGGCGAGCGGTTCGACTCGGTGATCGGCGCGCTGGAGGGCAGCGGGAAGCTGCTGAACCGGAAGGTCGAGGCGCAGGACGTGACCGAGAAGGTCGCCGACGTCGACAGCCGGGTGAAGTCGCAGCAGGCCAGTGTGGCCCGGGTGCGGGAGATGATGGAGAAGGCCTCGGCGCTGAGCGACGTGGTGATGCTGGAGGGCGAGCTGAGCCGACGTCAGTCCGACCTGGAGTCGCTGCTGGCCCAGCAGAACGCGCTGAAGGACCAGACGGCGATGGGCACGATCACGGTGTCCGTCTCGGAGCCGGCCGCCGCCCCTCAGGAGCGCAAGGAGGAGGAGCCGGGCCTCGGTGACGCCCTGGGCGGCGGCTGGGGCGTGTTCGTGACGCTGGTGCGCTACCTGGCGCTGGCGCTCGCGGCGGTGCTGCCGTTCGGGATCGCCGGCGCCCTGCTGGTCCTCGGGTTCAAGGCGTACCGCAGGCTCCGCCCTGCGAAGCCGAAGACGGGCCTGACCCGCACCCTGGTGCCCCGGCAGGCGGCCGCGCCGGCGCCCGTGCCGGCGCCCGGCCCGGCGGAGGCCCCTAAGCAGACCGGAGCGGATCTCCAGGACTGACGGCGGGCCTGCCCGTAGCGTGTCCCCGTAGGCGCAGGCTGCGGCATGGAGGCGGGGCGGACGATGGCGGTGGAACGACTGGTGGTGGTCGGCGGCGACGCGGCGGGGATGTCCGCCGCGTCGCAGGCGCGGCGGCTGAAGGGCCCGGCGGAGCTGGAGATCATCGCGTTCGAGCGCGGGCACTTCACCTCGTACTCCGCGTGCGGGATCCCGTACTGGGTGGGCGGTCAGGTCGGCGGGCGGGACGAGCTGATCGCCCGTACCCCCGAGGAGCACCGCGCCCGGGGCATCGACCTGCGCACGCGCACGGAGGTCGTGGAGCTGGACGTGGCGGGCCGCCGGGTGCGCTCCCGGGACCTGGACAGCGGCGCCGAGTCCTGGACGGGCTACGACAAGCTGGTCCTGGCGACCGGCGCCCGCCCGGTCCGGCCGAAGCTGCCGGGGATCGGCGCGCACGGGGTGCACGGAGTCCAGTCGCTGGACGACGGCCAGCGGCTGATGGACGACCTGGAGCGGACGCGGGGCCGCCGGGCGGTCGTGGCCGGCGCGGGCTACATCGGCGTGGAGATGGCCGAGGCCCTGGTGAACCGGGGCTTCGAGGTCACCGTGCTGCACCGGGGCCCGCAGCCGATGTCCACCCTGGACCCGGACATGGGCGGTCTGGTGCACTCCGCGATGAACGCCATGGGCATCGTGACGGTCGCCGACGCGGACGTGGCGAAGATCCTCACCGACGAGGAGGGCCGGGCCCGCGCGGTGGCCACCGCGGACGGGCGCGAGTACCCGGCGGACGTGGTCGTGCTCGGCATCGGCGTGGAGCCGCGCACGGCGCTCGCCCGCGCCGCCGGGCTGCCGCTCGGCGAGTCGGGGGGCCTGCTGACGGACCTGTCGATGCGGGTCCGGGGGCACGAGGACATCTGGGCCGGCGGTGACTGCGTGGAGGTCCTGGACCTGGTGGCGGGACGGACGCGGCACATCCCGCTGGGCACGCACGCCAACAAGCACGGCCAGGTGATCGGCTCGAACGCGGGCGGCGGCTACGCCACCTTCCCGGGTGTCGTCGGGACGGCCGTCAGCAAGGTCTGCGACCTGGAGATCGCCCGTACGGGGCTGCGCGAGAAGGACGCCCGGGAGGCGGGCCTGCGGTACGTGACGGCCGCCATCCGCTCGACGAACACGGCGGGCTACTACCCGGGGGCCCGGGAGATGACCGTCAAGATGCTGGCGGAGCGGCGCACGGGCCGGCTGCTCGGCGTGCAGATCGTCGGCGGTGCCGGGGCCGCGAAGCGGGTGGACATCGCGGCGGTCGCGCTGACGGCGGGGATGACGGTGGAGCAGGTGGTGTCGCTGGACCTGGGCTACGCCCCGCCGTTCTCTCCCGTGTGGGATCCGGTGCTGGTGGCTGCGCGCAAGGCCGTCTCCGCCGTGCGCTCCGCGGGAGTCTGAGGGGCCGCTGCGCGGGGCTGGGTCCCCTACCCGCCCTTCGCCCGTTCCCCGGGGCTGCGCCCCGGACCCCCGCGCCTCAAACGCCGGCGGGGCTGGAGTTGCCGAACGCCGGCGGGGCTGGATTTCGCGCAGCGAAATTCCAGCCCGCGCGGCGTTTGA